>DAOMZK010000044.1:0-10968 GCA_035438035.1 Cyclobacteriaceae bacterium
CTTTTTCCTGCCCTTTACTTCTCCAGCATCAATGCTGTACAGGTGCTTAAAGGGACCTTCCGGGTATCAGGCAAATTGACGGGACGCAAAGCACTGATCGTCGTTCAGTATTGCATATCCCTGATTTTGATCACCGCAACCATAATCATGTATAAACAATATCACCACTTCCTTGCATACGACCTTGGCTACAATACCAAAGACATTCTTAACATTGAACTGAAGGGAAATAAACCTGAACTGCTTGAAAAAGAATTAGAGCAGCTGCCGGAAGTGAAAGGGATGGCATTATCAGCGATGGTGACAAGTGTAGGCGACTACTGGGGGACGAACATGAAAAATCCCAACAATCCGGACGATTCGGCCGGTGTTCGCGTGAATCGCATTGATGAAAACTATTTGCCATTGTTAGAACATGCCCTGCTGGCTGGAAGGAATTTCAACTACAAAGAGAAACGTGCGGAAGAGGGCGAAGTGATTGTAAATGAGCAGGTATTAAAACGGTTTGATATTGCTGACCGCATTCCTTCCCAGGCCATCGGCCAGGAAGTTCGAATCGAAGGTAAACCAATGACAATCATTGGCGTAATAAAAGATTTTCAGTATGGACGCGCGAATAACAAATCCGGTGAGGAGGTGATCATGCGTTACATTGGCGAAATGCCAGAGTACCTCAATGTTAAATTCAGTACCACAGACTTTCAGGCTTTCAAGGAAAAAATAAATCACATATGGAAAAAAATTGACCCTGTCCACCCGATGGAAGCCGAACTGTACGAAGATAAAATCAAGGAAGGGTTCAAAGGCATGGAAGCCTCTGTAAAACTGGCCGGCTTCATTGCGTTTCTCGCCATTGTAATTGCTTCCCTGGGCATGCTGGGTATGGTGGTCTTCACGACTGAAACCCGTATTCGGGAGGTCAGCATCCGAAAAGTGATGGGCGCCAGCGAAGGCCGCCTGTTGTATCTGCTTGGTAAAGGATTTTTCCTGTTGTTATTGCTGGCTGCTGCCATTTCATTGCCTGTCACCTGGTTAGTTTTTGAAAAAATAATGCTCCCGATGCTGGCCAACCACTTGCCACTCGGTGTAGCAGAAATGACCCTGGGGACATTGGCTGTAATGGTCCTTGCCCTGGTAATGATCAGCTCACAAACCATCAAGGTGGCGCGATCCAATCCCGCCGTTGTATTAAAAAATGAATAACTGATCAGAACCAGAGCCATTTATCTTCAAAAACCTATTTGCCTACAGCCGTTGATTTAACTCATCAATATTATTACAATAAGTATTACTTCCATTTATGGAATACATACTTTTCTTACCTTGCCGAAATTCAGACTTATGAATTGGCAGATACAAATTCAACTCAGTGATAAGCTTTTCTTAAAGGATCCAGCCCAATCGGAAGTGGGAAGAAACATAGTCAAGCAAGGCGCCATCATGATCGAGAAAATGGGGCTGGAAGAATTTACATTCAAAAAGCTGGCTACCAGGATGAAAACCAATGAGTCGAGTATATACCGCTACTTTGAAAATAAACACCGATTATTGCTATACCTGACTGATTGGTATTGGCGGTGGATCGAATATCAGGTTATTATACTGACCAATAACGTACCGGAGCCCGAAAAAAGGATTGATATTGTCCTCCAGATTCTCATGCTAAATGCGGAAGATGAACGCATTGGCGGACTCGAGGTTGACCGGCATATTCTTCATAAAATCATCATAAAAGAGGGTTCCAAGGCTTATTTAACGAATCATGTAACGGAGGATAACAAGCATCAGCTCTTTAAGCCTTACAAGGATCTTTGCAGTCGTATCGCAGAAATTTTTCTTGAAGTAAACCCGCGTTATAAATATGCGCGATCATTGACGACTACCGTCATAGAAATGGCTCATTACCAATATTTCTTTATGCAAAACCTTCCCAAACTTACAGATTTTGGGCAAGCTAAGGACGAACGAGAAATCTTTGAGTTTTTGAAACACCTGATCTTCTCCTCACTTATTGCCTCGAAATAAGGCCCTTTGGCTGTCGCCTGAAGGGCATTCTAATCCAATTCTAATGGAATACGGTAATCGGATTTGTAACAATTTGAACACTACTACCGTTATTTGTAGTATTACTACCATATTGAATGGTGATACTATTAAAAATGGATGAAAGCTTGTATTTGCGGGATCCGCAGTCTTCTCGTCGGGGACTCGCAATTCTTTCCGGCGGTATCATCCAAATGGACGCTATGGGATTCGAAAAATTTACATTCAAGCGCCTTGCGCAAGAAATCGGTTCTACAGAAGCGACTATTTACCGGTATTTCGAAAACAAACATCACCTTCTTCAATACTTAGTTGGTTGGTACTGGACTCTTGTCAGTTTCAAAATAGATTTTGCCCTTCGCAACATTGCAGAACCAATGACTAAACTGAGAATATGCCTTCAGGTTCTCAGCCACACACAGCCCGGTCTGGTATTCGACGCTATTGAAGAAGCTGCACTAAGACGAATAGTCATCTCTGAACTTGATAAAATCTACTTAACCAAAAAAGTCGATAAGGACTACAAAGACGGTGCCCTTGCTCCATTTCGCGATGCTTGTAAAAAGATTGCTGACATAATAAAGGAAGTGGACCCGCACTACCCTTTCCCTAACTCCCTGACAAGTTCAGCCGTTCATGCATCGGTTCACCAGGTATATTTTACCAAGCATCTGCCTGTTTTATCTGACTTCACAAATGATCCCCAAAGGCTGCATCAAAACCTGCATCTCTTTCTTGAGAGTTTTGTTTTGAATGCATTACATCGCAGGATATGAATACACGACACATCACAGACATCCTTCGGGAGTCAACTTTACAACTAGGGCTCGAACTTGATTCGGAAGCATTGAGGATGGTTGAATCCAATATGCGACAATATTCGGGTGATGAATTTTTCGAATTCAAGCGCGATTTGCTGGAAGCCGGTAGCAAAGTTCAGTTGCTCTTTCTCGAATATGAACTCAATGAAAACGCTTTTACAAGTTTGCTTCAGAAAGAGGAAGGTCAAATTCTTTTCTTTGAGCAACATGATGGGAAATGGGTACCCGTAATGCAATCAAGGCTCAAGGGTATACTCGCACAAAAGCGATTTGAAGATGCGAATGACCAACATCCAAAAAAGGAAACAGCGATCAACCATCTCCTTAGAAATGAAAAAGGTGAGATCATCTTTTTTCTCATCTCACCCTATAAAAGCCTCATAAGCGAATATTCTTTCGGAGATGAACTCCCCAAAGAAAAACTGACGCCTGTACGGCGCTTCCTCCGACTCCTGGCAACTGAGAAGAAGGAGATCCTTTACATTTTGTTTTATGCGTTCATTATCGGTTTAATCAGTTTAATCCTGCCCTTGGGAATTCAGACAACAGTCGAATTGATCAGTGGAGGAGTTTTTTTTAGTTCAGTATACGTGTTGATCGGTATTGTGATTGCCGGTATCATTTTCGGTGGCGTCCTGCAGGTAATTCAAATCAGCCTGGTGGAACATCTCCAACGGAGGATTTTTACAAAAGCTGCCATTGAGTTTGCTTTCAGGATCCCCCGAATAAAAGCAGAAGCAGTCCTTAAGAGCTATGCGCCTGAATTAGTTAACCGGTTTTTTGATATCCTCACTATACAAAAGGGGCTTCCAAAACTTTTTATTGATTTGTCGTCCGGGGTAATCCAAATTATGGTTGGACTTTTGCTGCTGTCCCTTTACCATCCCTTCTTTGTCTTCTTCAGTCTGGTATTGGTAAGTTTTCTGATACTGATATTTTACCTTACCGGCCCTGGTGGACTTGAATCTTCCATAAATGAATCGAAATACAAATACAAAGTTGCGCAATGGCTGGAGGAACTGGCCCGCGCGCTCTATTCGTTTAAAGTGGCCGGCACAACCGATCTTCCGGTAAAGAGAACAGATTATACCGTCAACAACTACCTGGCTTATCGGAAAAAGCACTTCTCCGTTCTGGTCACACAATACTCATTCATTCTCTTCTTCAAAGCAGTGGTGACCGGAGCGTTGCTGATCATGGGAACCATTCTTGTGGTCAACCGGGAAATCACGCTTGGTCAGTTTGTGGCCGCTGAGGTGATAATTATCCTTATTCTTGGAGCAGTAGAAAAAATAATCATGTATATCGATGTGATCTATGATCTTTTTACTGCCGTCGATAAGATTGCCCAGGTGACCGACTTGCCTCTTGAAAAGGTGGGTGGAATTGACTTGCCCAGGTCTGCCCGGGAATCCGATGGTTACAAAGTCGAAATCCGGAATCTAAGCTACCGATATCCAGGTCAGTCAAAATATGCTTTGGAAAACATTTCTTTCAATATTAATAATGGCGAAAAGATTTGCATCAGCGGTCCATCTGAAAGTGGCAAAACAACCCTAACGAATATACTGGCCGGACTTTATCCTTCTTACGAAGGCGCAGTTACGATTGCCGGATATTCCATAAGGGACCTTGATTTAACTCATCTACGCGATCATTTAGCAAAGAGTATCTCTACAGAAGACATTTTTGACGGAACCATTCTTGAAAATATTACTGTTGGCAAGGCAACCGAATGCATTGAAGATGCTGTAAATGCCTTGCGGAAAGTTGAAGCATATGACAAAGTAGTTACCCTTCCCGATGGATTGAATACCCACATCGCCAGTGGCGGAAAAGGACTATCCGAATCCTTCAGCAAAAAAATTATTCTGGCCAGATGCCTGGCCAAGAACCCACGGCTGATGATTTTAATTGATCCTTTTGCTGGTCTTACTCAAAAAGAAAAGGTGCAGTTGATCAATCCAGTAATCTGTCCTGGAAAGAAGTGGACCTTGGTTGCCATTTCAAATGACCCACTCGTAATGGCCTCCTGTGATAGGATTATTCTACTCAACAACGGGAAAGTAGGAGATGTTGGTTCATTCTCTGAATTGGTGGCCAGTGGAAAACTTGCTGATTACTTAAACTGAAACGACAATGTTGAATTTCTCTCATAACCGCATCGATCACCTCATTGAGCAGGACAGGTTGTATTCATTGAGGGCATTAAAGGCTCCCAGGGCTGGAAAAATATTGGCCCGATGGCTGCTATCCTTAATTCTGATATTTCTCGTCATTGTATTTCTTCCCTGGCAACAGAATGTAAGAGGAACCGGAAGGGTAACTGCACTCAATCCCATGAATCGTCCTCAATCTGTTCAGTCCGTGATTGCCGGTCAAATTCAAAGATGGCACATCAAGGAGGGGCAATTTGTGAAGAAAGGTGACACCATTATCACCATCAGCGAAGTGAAGGAAAAATATTTCGATCCCAAATTTCTAATAAGACTTCGTGAACAAATACTCGCCAAAGAGGGAAGTATGCAATCCAAAGAAGAAAAGGCTGAAGCGTTGAAAAGACAAGTTACCGCCCTTAAGAATGCCATGCGGATTAAAATCGAGCAGTCACGTGCAAAATTAGATGCTGAAAAGGTGAAATTTCAGAACACTAAAAATCAATATGAACGGAATAAAAGATTGTACGATGTGGGAAATATCCCTTTAACAAAATTTCAGGACATTGAGTATAAGTTTCAGGGCAGCCAGGCAGATTACTTGAATGCCGAAATTGAACTCGACAGGGTCGAAGCAGAGTACCTCGATAAAATTGCCAAGTCTGAGTCAGACCTCAATCATACTGAGTCTGAACTCTTTGACACGCAAGGCGAAGTGGCCAAACTGAATAACGAATATGCGAACATGAAAATTCGCAGTACCCAATATCAAATTTTATCTCCACAAAACGGATATGTAGTCCGGGCAATGAAAGCCGGAATTGGTGAGACGATCAAGGAGGCTGATGCGGTTTGCACTATTATGCCTGAGTCTTCTGACCTGGCCGTTGAGCTCCATGTGAAAGCCATGGATGTACCCCTTCTAAGCAAAGGCAGGAATGTCAGGATTGAATTTGATGGTTGGCCTGCCCTGCAGTTTTCTGGTTGGCCCAGCGTGTCGGTCGGTACGTTTGGCGGGAAAGTGGAGGTTATTGACTATGTGAATTCAAAGCCCGGAGAATTTCGTGTGCTGGTAGTCCCTGATCAAGGGGATCAGGAATGGCCCCGCCAACTCAGGATTGGGTCAGGAATCAAAGGATGGGTAATGCTGGATGACGTACCCGTATGGTATGAAATGTGGCGACAATTGAATGGCTTTCCTCCCAGCCTGTACAGTGAACCACTGGATGAGACATTGGAAAAGAATTTAAAATCAAAAGCCGACATAAAGGATGAGTAACATTGTAAAAATTCAATGGGCCGGTAACATCAGAATTTTTCTGTTTGTCGCTTTGTCTGCAGGGCTGCTGTCCGGTGCAGATTCAGCAGGCCAAACTTCCATGAAGTCATTCCTTGCCCTGCCCGATTCCGTTTCAACTTTCTCACTTCAGCAGCTTTACCGGATTGTTCTTGAGCATCATCCCATTGCGAGACAATCGGTTCTATTGAGTGAGAATGCAAAACAGGAGTTGAGGCTGGCACGGGGTGCCTTCGATCCCAAAGTCGAGATTAGTTTTTCTGAAAAACAATACCAGGGTGTCGAATACTTTAACCTGCTTAATTCCAGAATCAAGTTTCCGAGTTTCTTCCCCATCGACCCTGTCGTGGGTGTTGAACGAAACCGGGGCGACTATCTCAACCCCGAGCATTACCTATCAAACGAGTTTCAAAATCAACAGGTATATACCGGCTTGTCCCTTCCCCTGGGCAGGGGACTGATAACGGATGATCGAAGGGCGGCAATCCAACAGGCTAAATTATTTGGTCAGATGATGGAGGCTGAACGAGTTAAGTTAATCAACAAACTTTTGCTTGATGTGGCGAAAGATTACTGGCAATGGTCATTTTACTATTATAATTATCGTCTTTACAATCAGAGCGTATCCATCGCTTCCGAAGTCTTTCGTCGTGTGAAACTAAATGGGGAGCAGGGTGAGGCCGCGCCGGTTGACACTGTGCAGGCAAAGATAACCCTTCAGCAAAGACTGGTGGAGCGACAGGAGGCGATCCTGGGTTTTCAGAATGCTGGCATTCAACTTTCAAATCACCTCTGGGACAGTCTCGGAAATCCTTTACAACTGAGTGATAAATTTGCCCCTGAATTGAGAACTGATCTCCTTGGTATAACTACTGAGGAATTGAATTCACTACTCACACAAGCCCAGGTGCAACATCCGGAGCTTCGTAAATTAAACGTTAAGCTGGGTCAGCTTGATGTTGAAAGGAAACTGGCGGCAGAATATCTGAAACCAAAGTTGAACCTTAATTACTATATGCTCAATCAGCCGTTTGATCCGGCCTGGAATCCTTCTCTCAACCTGACGCGCGACTACAAGTTCGGACTTGACTTTTCCTTTCCGGTTCTCATCCGGAAAGAAAGATCGAAACTTGAGCAGACCAAAATCAAAATCAACAACACTCAACTTGAGCAGGTTCTTACCCGCCGACAGATCGAGAATCAGATCAACTCGTCCTACAATGAATTGATCAACAATGGCATCATTATCGCCCAACAATCAGACATGATGCAAAATTATGAGCGTCTCCTGGCCGCTGAACTGCTTAATCTGGAAAATGGAGAGAGTGACCTATTCAAGATTAATATTCAACAAGAGAAGTTAATCCAATCACAATCCAAGTTACTCAAGCTGCTCAGCGAGTATGAAAAACAAAAAGCCTTCCTTTATTGGGCCGCCGGTATAATGCAAGCGATAAACTAGTAAGCTGGTTCGTTTGTAAATAACTCAATAAATACCTCCACCATCTTAGTCCTGTACGTGGCCTAAATCCACCCTTTCTTCCCCTCAAAATCCTTTAACTTTCACTTGTAACCTTTCACCCTCCTTCCGGTAACTAACACAAATTTGAAATAACCAGGGACCTGATGACCGATGAACAGATCATGGAAGCCGTGAAAAACGGTGACCTTCAGCTTGCCTCCCTGCTTTTTGACCGGTACAACAAGAAGCTGTTCAACTTCCTGGCACGCATGTCCCAGGACAGGATGCTGGCTGAGGATCTTACCCAGAATGTGTTTCTGCGGATGATCCGGTATCGCAACAGCTACCGCGACGGATTGAAATTCGAGTCGTGGATTTACCAGGTGGCCCGCAACGTGTTTTCGGATCACTACCAGGCAAATAAAAACCGGAAGTCAGATTTTGTAGCAATAGAAAAAATAAGTGACCGGATCATGGACATAAACGAAGAAAAACACCAGGACGAAAAAGAGCAAATGCTGAGACGTTCCATGTCCTTGCTGAATGAAGAACAACGCGAACTCCTGGTGCTGACCCGCTTCCAACATCTGAAGTATGAGGAGGTAGCGCAGATAATGGATACCACGGTGGCCAATGTCAAAGTCAAAGTACACCGGGCGATCGCAAAATTGAGGGAACATTATTTTCAAATTGAAAAATATGAATAAGGAAAAACTGGAAGCGCAGATCATCGACTACATCGACGGTCAGCTCAATGATTCCGATCGGAAGGTGCTTGAAAAAATACTTTCTGAAGACAAGGAAGCGCAGGAATTATATCAACAACTAAGCGAAGTGCTCCGGGCCATTGATCGGTCCGCCGATCTGGAACCAGGCGAAAGACTGAAAACCGGATTTGACAAAATCCTGGAAGCGGAATCGCGTCACCTGCAATCCCCCAAAACGCGGATACTGATGTTTCAGCCAGTAGTGTATCGTATCGCCGCTGCCGTGGCACTGGTTGCGAGCGGAATATTTGCCGGACTCTGGATCAATAAAAACCAGGAGCAGGAGAAACAGATTGCCGATTTGCAAGAAGAAGTGACACAGACCAAGCAAATTATGCTAGCGATGCTGGAAAATCAGCAATCCGCCAGCCAGCGGATGATCGGAACAACGGTGGCTATGACCCTGAACAAGCCGGATGATGAAATCATTCGTGTACTCGTCAAGACCATGAATGAAGATCCTAACACCAACGTTCGGCTCGCGGCTTTGGATGCTTTGTTAAAATTCCAGGAAGAGTCATCCGTAAGGAAAGCCCTCATAGGGTCACTTGCTACTCAAAATGATCCGGCCGTTCAAATCACACTCATCCAGTTTCTGGTCAAGATGAGGGAAAAGGAAATTGTGAATCAGCTGCATAAGATCGCAGATGATGAGGCTACAATCAAAGCAGTACGGGACGAAGCGTACTCAGGCATAATGAAACTTTCATGAAGTGTTTAGGTAAATAAATGTTGAAGTAAAAAAATCAAGTAAATCTGAAAAAAATGAAAACTAAAAGAGTAATCGTATTCATCCTGGCAAGCTGCTTAACCTACTGGTCATCTGCGCAGGAATATAAAATCGCAAAGAGTTCCGGCCGCCTGGAAATCAACCTGGGCCGGGTAACAGTAGAGGGAACCACCGGCAATGAAATAATCTTTTCATCCCGGAGTTTCAAAGACGGAAAGGATGACCGTGCGGCAGGTCTTCGTGCGATCAGCGGAAGCGGTCTCGACGACAACACTGGCCTCGGTATCAATGTAACTGACAAGGGCAATGTCATCGAAGTGAACCAGCTCAAAAAGATGAATTCACCCGATGTGAAGATCCTGGTTCCCAAAGGTGTCATTGTCTCTTACAGCCACGAATCACAATATGGTAATACCGCACGGTTTGCCAACATGGAAAACGAAATCGAAATCTCGGCTAACTACAATAGTATTGAATTGGAAAATGTAACCGGACCCGTCACAGCCAAATCAGTGTACGGTCATGTAGAAGCTGACTTCGGTAGCAACGTCAAGGGGCCTATCTCCATCGTGTCAATCTACGGATATGCAGATGTAACGCTCCCCCTCGCCACCAAGGCTAATCTGAAAATGAGCACGTCGTACGGAGAAATCTTTGTGGCTCCTGAATTAAAAATTGAAGTCGACAAGACCGGAGACATGATTCGTTATGCCGACAAGGTTAGTGGTAAAATCAACGGTGGCGGAATCAATGTAGACATCCGCTCTGACTACGGAAAAATCTACCTGAGAAAGAAATAAACCAACAGATCATGGCGGGTTTCCGGAAAGGAGCCCGCCATAATACTGTATCTGAACCCCTTATATGAAAACCAAAATCATTACCCTCCTCCTGTTTTTACTGGCTACAGGATTGCAAGCACAAACACAGGTGAACAAGACCATAACGGTCAGCCCCGGTCAGAAAATTAAAATGACTTTCGACTATCCCAAACTGATCACCGTGACCACCTGGGAAAAAAATGAAATCCAGATCACAGGAACCGTGAGCATCAACAATGGAGAAAACGATGATTCATTCAAACTTGATTTCAGCACGAAAGACAATGTGGTGACTGTTGATTCTTATATCAAGGACATGAAAAACCTGCCGCATACCGTTACTATCATGGAAGACGGCAAAAAAATAATGTTCCGCACGAAAGAAGATTTTAAAAAGTATGAAGAAGAAAATGGAAAACATTATACCCGGATGTCATGGGGAACTGATATCGAGATTACACTCGACGTAAAAATACCGGAGCACACCGAGACACACGTGAAATCCACTTATGGAATGGTGGAGGTAAAAAAATTCTTAGGTGCACTGGATGTAGAGGCCACTTATGGAGGGATTGATGTTGCCGTCGAAGAGAAATCGACTGGTGAGCTGGTTGCCGAAACCAATTACGGCGATATTTTCTCCAACCTCACTGTCCGATTTGATGGAATCAACGGCAAGCATGATAATTTTCATACATTGGTGAAAGCGCATCCCGGTAAGGGGCCGAACTACACTTTTGAATCGAAGTACGGCAATGTGTACTTGAGAAAATCCAATTGAGCGGAGTTTAAAGTTCAAGGTTTAAGGTTCAAAGTTGGCTTCGAAACAAACCTTGAACCTTGAAACTCCTAGAGACTTTTCCATAAATAG
>DAOMZK010000045.1:0-10715 GCA_035438035.1 Cyclobacteriaceae bacterium
ACCCGGTTATGGACTACCCGGATGCCATTCTTTAACGTATCGATCGAATATTCTCTCATAGAAAACCTGCAAGTTAGTCGCGATCAAGAATTGTCTCAAAGCCGAACACGAACGACCGCATACGGTCGGCATACTTGACTAATGATCCAAATTTTCTTTAAAATAGGGTTATATTCTGGCCTAAAGGTTGCAAAAGGAATAATACCATGGAAACACAAAAAGTTCGTACCTGCTTCACGATTACTTATTCAGATGATCAATATCTGCATGCCAAGTCCTATGTGGACGACATGAAGAAACATCCCCAGCGGGTGTTCTGGCAAGGCAAGGCAGGAAAATCGGATGAAGAACTTGTCGTTGAACAAATTGCTCACCGCATTTTATCGGGTTTTTATAACAACGATCCTTTCCGTGCCAGCAAGCACATCATCAGGATGGACAGCATGACTGCGGCATAGCCATAGTAGAAAGCTATTTTACTTTTTGTGCAGGGTTACCAAAGACGGTCTCACCCGCCTTCACTGACGACACCACAACCGACCCCGCTCCTATGCGGGCACCCTTGCCGATGGTTATCCCGGATATTACGACAGCACCTGATCCAATAAAAACTTCATCTTCAACCGTGACGCCGGAGTTAATAATTGCACCGGCACCGACCTGCACAAAATTTCCAAGTTTTGTCTCTGCTCCAACATGACTTTTGGCATGCAGAAGGCAATGATTGCCAATCGACGATCCCGGTCCCGACGAAAATCCAATATCAAAGAAATTTCCGTGTCCGATTTCCATACGTCCTGAAAGCTGAGCCAGTTTGTGCGTAGCATTCACAGGTTGCATATGACGCAGCTCCTGCAGCATGCTGACCAGGCTTTTCCTAAGCTTGTTATCGTCAACTGCAACAAACGCTTCACATTTTTTGCCAATCAGTTTTAGAAAACCGTCATCGTCTGTACTGCCCAGAACAACAGCATCATCCAGCGCTTTCCCATGAAGTTTTTTATCATCGTCAAGGAAACCATAAATGACAACCTCATTGCTTTCAAAAATTTCTTTGGCCATTCTGCCAATGGCATTGGCACCAAAAATTATTACTGGATTTTCCATGTGAAATTCAACTTTTGTCGTGATTGTGCCTCAAAGGTAATCTCTGTTCTATCCACGCAATAACAGGATTGCAATAAAGAATCAAAAAAATAAAAAAAGGAAGAAAGCCAATCTTGTATCGGGACAAAGTTCCGAAATTGGGTGTGGATAGGGCAAGGAAGATAGCCAGCAAAAAGGTGTACATGATAACGGCCAGCGACAATATTTTATACCGTGAAGAAAAGAAGCGGCGAACGCCGGTGGCGGCAGTGATGACCAACATCAAAATTGCCGTGTTTTCAATGCATGCAAACACTGAAACGAGGTTGTGAGATTCCCAGATAAACGGACGGAAAATTCCGGCGAGAAGCGCCTCTGGCGAATTGGCCATCATGCTCCAAAAATCAGGCTGAAGATTATCGAAGCGTATCCCATTTTCAGGTTGGGTTAGACTCATAAACTCCTGGTTGTTTTCCCAAATCACATTAATAATCTGTCCCGGATAAAAATTAGGATGGAGGCCGCTAGCACCCAAAAGCAGAAAGGCGAAAATTACAGCCCAGAGTATCAACTCAAACCGGAGAAAAGCAGGCCATTGGCGGCACAGTTGCACAACGATCGTCGTGGTGAGTACTACGGGAATAAAAATCCCCATCCAATAATATTTCAGATTCCAACCTATCCAAAACAATATTACTGCCATAACCCATTCGGCTATTCTGATTTTTTCCTGTTTATAGTACGTGAGAAAAAATCCTGATAAAACCAACAATGATGAAAGTCCAAGACTCTCTTTGATAAGTCCTGAAGACCAGAATACCACCGACGGAAAATACAGAAAGGAAATTGCGGCTGGCCATACAGCGTCGGGGAAGACGGCCAGCCATTTTCTAAATGCATACCATGCGGCAAGAAAAGACAAAAAAGAAATGAACATTGACATTAAAACATATTGGCCACCCGTCGCAAGTGAAAGTAACCCTGCCACCTTTATAAAAAATACTGACCGGGGTTTGTCATTGATGAGTCCCGACAGGTTTGAAACTGACGGATCGTCTTCCCAATAGAAACGCAATGCGGTGGCCGGGTCATTAATAATTTTGTCTGCTATTGTATTTCCATCGAGCCAATAGTTGACCGTATCACCCTCGCCATAGTAGCTGAAATACAGGTAGCCCAGCGCAAGTCCTGCTACCATCTTCAACACTAATGCAGGAAAGAAAAAATATTTCACTGTGGGAGGCTGAAGGCGATAAACACGGAACGTGATCCACAAAAGTAAAATCAAAAAAGCTACCTGGAAGAATACCATTATCATGTTGGGCGGACGAGTGCAGCACCAATATTACAATTCAAGCAGTTTTTTTGCTGACAAAATGAATTAAATAATTCAATTAGAGCCTGAGATTGCCATGCTGTGTCAGGTGCCTGGCCCAGTTCAGTCCAAAGCCGGATGATCTTGTTATTTTCCGGGGCAATCTGGTGAAGTAAGTTCAATGCCCGGTCCATGTATTCTTCACGGTCCATTCTCCTTGCATAGGCAGCCCAAAAAGGGACAATCAGGTTAATCATTAGACTATCCAAGCTCGACTGACCCAATTCGTGAGCACTGGAATTAACTTTCTTAGAAAATTGGTAATGCAGCTGCCAATACGCAGAGGGAGGCACAGAAAAAAATGAGGACAGATCCCCTTTCACCTTTGCCTCCAGTACATTGGAAAACAATGAGCCCTTGCGTCCCAGCACAGCGGACAACTGTGCTATGCGCAGGGTGGGAAAATTGGCCGGCCGCAACCTGAGAAACTTCCATTGTGCTTTGGGGAGTTTGTCCTTTTCAATTGCATACTTTTTAGCCAGGTATTGATATTCCTTTCTAAGTGAAAGATAATAGGCATCCCCTTTTTTTGATTCCAGGAATCCTGCCTGTCCAAACATCAAGGCCTCTACAACCTCAGGACGATCCCGGTGCTTCTGAATAATCCGTATTGGCAGAGCTTTGGCAAGCTGGTAAAAGGGTGCAGCATTTACTTTGAAGCCAAAACTTTTACAAAGCATTTGGTAAAATACCTCTTCCCAGTTGCCGCCATTTTTGTCCAGCAAATGAATTATCTCCTGTGCCTTTCTATCCAATCTCGCTATCATTGTCTTCTCCATCATCATCGTACGAGCGATAGGCGAAACGAGGGGAAATGAATTTTTACAGGGAATTGAGAATGAGCTGTTGACCAGCTGGCGGTAGAGAAGAATAAGTTCTTCTGCCACCAATCCACGCAATTCA
Source organism: Cyclobacteriaceae bacterium (assembly GCA_035438035.1). Lineage (GTDB taxonomy): Bacteria > Bacteroidota > Bacteroidia > Cytophagales > Cyclobacteriaceae > ELB16-189. The sequence goes on from DAOMZK010000045.1 coordinate 3,365, forward strand.
ATTGTAGGTAAAAGGGATTGGTCCGACCGGTAAATGGGCTTGTCCATTTTCCAAACCACGTGAAGAATAACATTCCTGTAAGCTTCATCCTCATCATGGCGGTGATTGATCCATTCTGATGACAAGGTGTGAATTTCCACACTGCCCACCCATTCCACAGAACCGATCCTGATCCTGGCATTTGAAAAGTCTGGACCCGAATCGGTATTATAGGACCCCGGATTAAAAATCATTACCGGTTCATGAAGGTTGGTTTGCAGATTCTGCTTATTAAAATACTGCATCTGCCAGATGTGATGAAGAAAGGATTCTTTCATAGAATGCCCCAAAATTAGGATGCACTCCATTCAAATCGCTAAAACGGGCTGTACCGTTTACCTGTCAAAATTGAAACAGGATTAACTGAAACTGGCCAACAGTGCTTTCATTTCCTGCTGCACTTTCCTGGCTTCGGTTTTGGCTGCGTCTGCAAAATCCGAAGCCGATGAAGCGTAAATAATTGCCCGGGATGAGTTTACCAGCAAGCCGCAATCCTTTGTCAACCCGGCATTTGAAACTTTTGCAAGATCACCGCCCTGCGCGCCAATACCCGGGACAAGGAAAAAATGATCAGGCACCAGCTTTCGCATTCCGGCCATTTTATCTGCTTGTGTCGCGCCGGCAACAAACATCAGGTTTTCCGGAGTGCCCCAATTTTGGGATTTCAACATTACCTCTTCATAAAATTTTCTTCCGGAGGACTTTGATTCCAGCAATTGGAAGTCAGCGCTTCCGGGATTGGAAGTATGTGCCAGGATAATTGCCCATTTATCTTTGAATTCCAGAAATGGTTTTACAGAATCTTCGCCCATGTAAGGTGCCACGGTAATCGCATCAAAACGCATCTGTTCGAAAAATGCTTTGGCATACATCAGGGAGGTATTGCCAATATCACCACGCTTGGCATCCGCGATAGTGAAGATATGATCGGGGATATATTCAACTGTTTTCTTCAGGCTCTCCCATCCCTTCGGACCCAATGCTTCGTAAAAAGCGATATTGGGTTTATAGGCTACGCAATATTCATGGGTAGCGTCTATGATTTGTTTGTTGAAAGCTAAGACCGGATCAGGTTCCTGCAGCAGATGCTTTGGTATTTTCGCAAGATCGGTGTCGAGGCCGATGCAGAGGTAGGAGTTTTTCTTTTTGATTTCGTCAATGAGCTGTTTTCTGTTCATAAAGAAAAAATGACGAATGACGATTTACGAATGAAGAATGATAGCGGTTTACGCCTACATGATTATCTCAGGTCGACCACTTCTACCCCAGGATATTTCTTTGGATCAAAAGTGAAGAAAATATCTTCAACCTTGACACTGGGATTGAACTTGGTGATAACGTACTTATAATGGTTTCCCTGCTTGTCGAAAAGGATAAAGCTTATCACGCTTTTGTCCTTTTTAGCAATATTCATTCGAACCTTAAAATATTGAGGGTCTCTTTTTTCAGGCGTCAGATCAACCACATCGCACAAAAATCCACCTTCAGTTTTCTCACCCTCGTATTTGTACTTGTAACCTTTTTTATAGATGTCGTAGAATTTGGTAGGGTTCAGATCTTCTGATGCCGGGTCGTAGTTATCGATGTTGACTTCTTTAGCGTCGGGCAGGTAAGTCCAAATGGTAGTGCCATTATTAACAACCTCTTGTTCCGGAAGGGTCAGCCTGTACTTTTCCCCCTTAACCGTCATTTTTCCCTTAAATTCTTCGTTTACTTTTTCAACTTCATTGCTCAGGGTACAAGAAATATTGGCTTCAAATGACGGGATGGTTTTGTATTTCTTGCTCATCGCTTCCAGAATGGCCAGTGCATCGGGGTCATACTGGGCATAAAGCGTACTCGCGAAAACGGAGAAAAGAATAATCAGAAAGGGCTTTTTCATGTATTCGGACAAGGTTTTGGTGCAAATAGCTGGCAAATTTAATTATTGCCCGTGCTTTTCTTTGAGACTATTCAATAATTGTTCCAAACTCATCTCGTCCTTTATCAGCACTTCCCTTGCCTTCGACCCTTCAAACGGCCCTACAATGCCTGCTGCCTCCAATTGATCGATCAACCGTCCGGCACGGTTGTATCCCAATTTCAATTTCCGCTGTATAAGTGAAGTACTACCCTGCTGGTGCATAACTATCAGCCGTGCCGCCTCTTCGAACATGGCATCTCGCTCTGAAAGGTCAACGTCACTGGCCCCGTTTTCCTCTTCGCCAACAAATTCAGGGAGTAAATAAGCGGAATCATAACCACGCTGCGCACCTATGTAATCACATATTTTTTCTATTTCAGGTGTATCCACAAATGGACTCTGAAGACGGATGATATCGGATCCTGCCGACAGCAACATATCGCCCATGCCCACTAATTGATCAGCACCACCTGTATCGAGAATGGTTCGTGAATCAATCTTAGACATAACCCGGAAGGACAATCGCGCTGGGAAGTTGGCTTTGATTACGCCTGTAATCACGTTGACTGACGGTCGCTGGGTAGCCAGCACCAAATGAATTCCGATAGCGCGGGCAAGCTGAGCAAGACGAGCGATCGGTGTTTCTACTTCCTTGCCAGCCGTCATCATAAGGTCAGCCAATTCATCGATGACGAGTACGATATAGGGTAAAAAGCGGTGACCTTCTTTCGGATTTAATTTCCGGGAAACAAATTTGACATTGTACTCTTTGATATTCTTTGCTCCGGCGTCTTTGAGAATTTCATAACGATTTTCCATTTCGATACAAAGTGAGTTCAGAGTGTGAACCACTTTTCGAGTATCGGTAATGATCGCTTCTTCACTATTCGGCAACTTGGCGAGGTAGTGACGCTCAATTTTGCTGAAGAGCGACATCTCCACTTTTTTCGGGTCGACCAGTACAAATTTCAACGAGCTCGGGTGACGCTTGTAGAGCAAGGACGCCAGGATTACATTCAATCCAACCGATTTTCCCTGACCTGTTGCACCGGCCACCAGCAAGTGAGGCATTTTTACCAGGTCTATAACAAGTACTTCATTCTGAATAGTCTTTCCCAATGCCACTGGTAATTCTTTGTCGGTCTTCTGAAAACCGGCCGATGCCAGCACAGAACGGATACTCACCATTTCCCGGTTTTTGTTGGGCACTTCAATTCCAATCGTGCCCTTGCCGGGGATGGGAGCAATGATGCGTATGCCCAGCGCAGCCAGGTTCAGTGCGATGTCATCCTCCAGGTTTTTTATCCTTGAAATCTTGATCCCGGCATCGGGTACAATTTCATAAAGAGTAACCGTGGGCCCAATCGTCGCTTTTATACTTTGTATGCCGATCTTGAAGTTGACCAGCGTGGCAATGATTTTGTCTTTGTTTTGATTGAGCTCTTCCTGCGTCACCTGCACTTTGCCAGTATCATATTCATTGAGCAGCTCGAGTGGAGGAAACTTATAATTGCTCAGTTCCAGGGAAGGATCATAAAAACCCTTCTCCTCTACAAGTTGTTCAGCCAGCACTTCCGTATCGGACTTCGCTTCCTCAACAAAAAATTCAACATCCGGGTTTTTTGCTTCTGGTTTTTCGACCTTAATCTCTGATTTGAGTTCCGGCTCTTCTTCTGTTTCCGATTTAAGATCCAGGGCGGGCTCAGGTACGGCAACTGGTTCGGGCACGGATAAGTCGGGCCAGTTGTCCCGCTCATCACTGTAGGCAGAAGCGGTTTCGTCCGAGGGCAGCAGGGCATCGTTGCCTATAGGCTTGGGATCTTTTACCTGGAATGCGTGAATAGCAGTGACATTGAAGAAGTAGATAATAAATATAAATAGCGACAGCACCAGGAAGAGGAAAGTCCCCCAACCCAGGAGATTGTCAGAGAGGTATGCGAGTTCATAGCCCAGACCACCGCTTAGAAAACTAATTTCTGTGGCACCTGAAATACTGTGGGTGAGGTATCCGAGGAGGAGGCTGAGCCACAGTCCGGAAAATAAGGAAAATATGAAAGCGGAGAAAAAAGAAATCAACTCTCTTTTAAATACCAGCCGGAAACCCAGGAGGAATAAAAGCGGGGGAATGAAAAAAGATGAGATACCAAACCACCTGAAAATAAAATAGTGGGAAGTGATGGCTCCATAAAGTCCCAACCAGTTGTCGGTCTCCTTTCCGGAATCTATGATAGAGGAATCCCCTAGTCCTTCCACCACACTTTGATCAGCCTTGCCAGTAAAGAGATAGGAAAGGAAGGCGGTAAAAAGGTACAGAGAGACAATTAACAGGAAGAAACCAAAAGCAAGATGGAACCGTGGATCTTTGAAGAAATCAAAATTAAAACGGGATTTTGATTTGGTTCCTTTGCTCTTTTTTTCTTTCTCGGGCTTTTTGAAGGTATTGGACTTGTAGGTGTTTTCGGCCATTCTAAGTTTAAAAAGTATTCAAAACTAAGTAAAATGAATGATAATTCACGCATGGAGAAATGAGCTGCCTGAGTTCGGAAATGGGATGACTGTTCGGAATTGCAGCATCAGCTCATGCTATGAAAATATGGATAAAGCGCTGGTTTGCGAATTGAAACCGCTTTTCTAATCTTCGCAGTCTAATTTAAGAATATGATACAATCCTCTGCTAAAACAGCTCTCTTTGTTGGCTTAATCGCATTGTTGTCAGCCTGTTCACCGGGCAAAGAAAATGCGACGCAATTTCCGGATGTGAAACCCCCTGTCGCGGAAAAGAAACCTTTCGAGATTGTGGCAAAACATGGACACAAGAGAATTGACAATTACTATTGGCTGAAAGAACGGGAAGATTCAACCGTCATCCGTTATTTGAACGCTGAGAACAAATATCTTGACACGATGATGGCGCATACCAAAGCGTTCCGGGAGAAACTCTACAACGAGATGAAGGGACGTATCAAGGAGAAAGATGAGTCTGTGCCATACAAAGATGGAGATTATTTCTACTACACACGCTTTGAGGAAGGTTACGACTATCCCATCTATTGCAGGAAAAAAGGTTCACTTGAGGCCACAGAGGAAATCATTGCCGATGGAAATGAACTGGGTAAAAACCAGAAGTACTTCAACATGTCGATTTCACAAAGTCCCAATCACAATATTATTGCTTTCAGTATAGACACGATTGGAAGAAGGTTTTATACCATTAAGTTCAAGGACATGACCACAGGCAAGATGCTGCCAGACCAGATTCCTTCGACCTCTGGAAATCTCGAATGGTCTAACGACAATCTTTCGATTGTGTATTCCAAACAAGATCCGAATACGCTCCGGGATGATAAAATCATAATTCATACTCTGGGTGCAGGTGGAAATGATAAGCTGATCTATGAAGAAAAAGATGAAACGCTATCCACTTACGTTACCAAAACCAAATCGAAGAAATATATCCTGGTGAACTCCGGCCGTACCGACGCAGCGTTCTCACAATTCCTTGACGCAGATCACATTAACAGCAAACTGACTGTCATTGAACCACTTCAGAATGATGTAGAATATGCAGTAGACCACGCCGGTGATAAATTTTACATCCGCACCAATCTCGGCGCGAAGAATTACCGACTGGTTGAAACTACTGCCGCCAAACCCAGCAAAGAAAACTGGAAAGACGTGATCCCCGGACGGGATAATGTTTTCTTCAGGGGGTTTGAACTGACGAAGAACTACCTGGCAGTGGAGGAAGAAAGTGAAGGCCTAACTAAAATCCGTTTGATTAAATGGTCTGATAAATCAGAGTCTTCTATTGATTTTGGCGAGCCTGCCTATGTTGCCGGCATTGATATCAACCGGGTGTTTGATTCGCAGGTTATCCGATACAACTATCAATCCATGACCACGCCACCTTCAACTTATGATTACAATATTGAAACCAAAGAGAAGGCTTTATTAAAACAACGCGAAGTCGTTGGTGGATTTAATGCCGCCAACTATCAGACCGAAAGGGTCATGGCTACCGCACGCGACGGCGCTAAAGTTCCCGTCTCGATTGTTTACCGCAAAGACAAATTCAAAAAAGACGGAACCAATCCCTGTCTCGAATACGCATATGGATCATACGGTTCTTCAACCTATGCCACGTTCAGTTCCAACCGGCTGAGTTTATTGGATCGTGGATTTGTATACGCCATCGCACACATTCGTGGCGGCCAGGAAATGGGTGGACAATGGTATGAAGATGGCAAAATGATGAAAAAGAAAAATACGTTTACCGATTTCATCGATGTCTCAGAATATCTTGTGACCAACAAATACTCAGCAAAAGATAAATTGTTTGCCTATGGCGGAAGCGCCGGCGGATTGTTGATGGGGGCCATCACCAACATGCGGCCGGATCTATATAAAGGTGTGATCGCTGCTGTTCCTTTCGTGGATGTGATCACGACCATGATGGATGAAAGCATTCCGCTCACCACTTTCGAATGGCGCGAGTGGGGCAATCCCAACATCCAGGAACAGTATGAATACATGCTTTCCTATTCACCGTATGACCAGGTAGAGAAAAAAGATTATCCGAATATACTGGTGACTACCAGCCTTCACGACAGCCAGGTTCAGTATTGGGAGCCGGCGAAATGGGTGGCCAAACTGAGAGACATGAAGACAGATAAGAATCTTTTGCTCATGTCGATCAACATGAATGCGGGACACGGTGGATCATCAGGAAGGTTCAGGGCAATCAATGATGAGGCGTTGCGGCAGGCATTCCTTCTGGACCTGGCCGGAATAAAAGAATAAGACCGATATTAAAATGTGGAAGCATTGATTTTTACATCTGCATGCTTCCACACTTTCTGAAATCGACTTGTTGTCGCTGAGGTTTCTTTGGATTTGCCAAGCTTTTGTTGGGCTTGCAATAAACCCTGTAGCGACCAACCGTTTTCAGGATTTTTTGTCAGGTCATCCTGGAAAACTTTCTCTGCTTCGGTATATCGGCCTGCGTCGAGCAAGGCGGCACCGAGGTATTGGCGGACTGGCAGTCTCCAATCCGGCGGTTCATTGTATCGGAGGGTGTCTTCAGCCATCACAGCGGATTGTAAAACCCGAAGACCATCTTCCAATTTCTTTTGCCCAATCAATATTTCACCCTTCAATAACTGGGTTGCAATGTTGGACAACTGTTGTGCGGAATTGTAAAAGGTGAAAATAGATTTCAGGGTATCCAGGCGATTAATTGAATCGAGTATCATGAGCTCTTTTTTGGCTTCCAATAGTCTGCCCTTGCGAAGAAACGCAGTGCCTCGAGCAAAGTGATGAAAAGCGGATGCATGATAATACCTTGGCTCCGGTGCTGGTAGCGTTAAAACTTCATTCCACTTTCCAAATCGGATATATCCGGCTACCGGA
>DAOMZK010000046.1:0-10664 GCA_035438035.1 Cyclobacteriaceae bacterium
ACCTACGCCCTGCGCAAAGACAGTACAAAAGAAATACTACCCAGTACCAAAGTAGCCCTGCTGGATGAACGGGGTGATGTGATGCAGGATTACGTTACCGGTAATGATGGAAAATTTCTTTTCCGCATCTATGAAAATGAAAATTATACGCTTGTGGGGGAGACCGATGGCTATCTGGTTAAACGCGGGCGCTACACCACGCTCGGAAAATCCGTTCCGGTGGAGACTTTAAAAGAACTGATCACCAACATTACCCTGGATACACTACTGGTGCTTGACCGGCTGCAAAAAGATGTATTCTTCCAGCTAAAAAACATTTATTTCGGATATGACAGCGCCAACATACGGCCAGAATCTGCTCGTGAGTTGGACAAATTGGTTGATTTGCTGAATGACAACCCGGAGATCAAAATCGAAATGGCTTCTCATACGGACAGTATTGGAACCTTTGACTACAACATCAACCTGTCACAACGGCGCGCACAATCTACGGTCAACTACCTGATCAAAAAGGGAATCGCCCCGGAACGGCTTGTGGCCAAAGGATATGGTGAATCAAAACCCATTGCCAGGAATACCAACCGCGATGGGACAGACAATTCTGCAGGCCGTCAGCGAAACCGCAGAACTGAATTCAAGATTCTTGAAATCGGTATCCGCACGGAAAAAGAAGTGCCGGATGAAGACGAAGACGATAAATATTTCAAGAAGGGAAACGACCACTGATGGGTTAACCCCTCACGTTGTTTCCATTTTATGGATTGCATGAATTAAATCCGGTCCTGATTGCTATCGGGGTCATCGGAATTATTACAAGTTTCCGGATTTAGATGAGATTCAAAAAGAGAATTATTTCGAATAGGTGAAAATACCTTCACTGCTTTCAACCGTCACCCGGGATACAGCAGACTGTTCTACTCTCCCTATGATTCTGGAGTCAACACCAAAACTTTTTGAAATCTCCATCACCTGCGCGGCATGGGATTCCGGCAGGTAGACCTCCATACGATGACCCATGTTGAAGACTTTATACATTTCTTCCCATGAAGTGGCGCTCTGTTCATAAATCAGCCTGAACAAGGGTGGAACTTCAAACAGATTATTCTTCACTACATGCAGCTTATCGATAAAGTGAAGCACTTTCGTTTGAGCCCCCCCACTGCAATGCACTATCCCGTGGATTTTCTGTCGGAGTTCTATTAAAACACTTATCATTACCGGGGCATAGGTTCGGGTGGGTGACAATACAAGTTTTCCTACATTGAGCGGCACGCTGGCCAAAGAATCTGTTACCTTATATTTCCCGCTGTACACAAGGTCATCCGGTATTTCCGGGTCAAACGACTCAGGATATTTTGTTGCGTATTCTTTACAGAAGACATCATGACGCGCGGAAGTAAGTCCATTGCTCCCCATGCCACCATTGTATTCGCTTTCGTAATTTGCGCGTCCGAAGGATGAAAGTCCGACGATAACATCACCGGGCTGAATATTTCGGTTATCAATCACTCGGTCGCGCTTCATTCTGGCCGTGACCGTACTGTCCACAATAATTGTTCTCACCAGGTCGCCGAGGTCAGCAGTTTCGCCACCGGTACTGTGAATTTCCATCCCGTGTTTGCGAAGCAGTGCCAGTATTTCTTCTGTGCCTTCAATTATCGCAGAGATAACTTCTCCAGGAATCCTATTCTTATTTCGTCCGATGGTGGAGGAAAGTAGCACAGGTCCGGTAGCCCCTACACAAAGAAGATCATCAACATTCATGATGACAGCATCCTGTGCAATTCCTTTCCAGACTGAAAGGTCATTAGTTTCCTTCCAGTATACATAGGCAAGGGAAGATTTTGTACCCGCTCCATCTGCATGCATGACTGTGCAATAGTCAGGGTCCCCCGCAAGGGTATCCGGAATTATTTTACAAAATGCTGTTGGAAATAATCCTTTATCCAACAGCCGGATTGCTTTATGAACGTCTTCCTTTGAAGCTGAAACTCCACGTTGATTGTACCGGTCCGACATCTGGCTACTGCGGTTATTTCAGTTTAATGCTGGTCCAGGCACTGGAGTTAAGCATCATTTCATTCTTCGGCAGACTACTGCCGCCGGGGCGTGAGCCGTATCCCTGACCACCATATCCTCCATATCCACTGCCCCTTCCGTATCCGCCGAAACCTGAACTGGCTCCGGGATTTGCGCCTGCTTGATTTTTGGTTGGGGGAGGAACATACTTTCCAGTTTCAAATCCAATTCCCAACACTTCAATGGCTGCCTTCGAAAGGCGATATGATTTAAATGGAATAATAGCTTCATAGACATACGCTCCGCTGTCGGTGGCGGCAATGGCTACTTTTATTCCGTTGGTAATTCCCGATCGCGTGCTGGTGAGTGGTTCATCTGATAAGCCAATGAGTTCAATCAGTTCCAAATCAGTGACCAGCGATTTTGCCATTTGTTTTTGACGTGCTTCACGTTCAGGGGCGGTCATTTTTTGAAAATCCCCGGACGATGCCTGCATGGCCTCCATGCGCTCTTTACCTTCTGTACCCGTTGGGAATTTAAATCCCAATTTCTTTTTCTTCTTTCCGTTCGCATCCATCCAAACAGTGAACCCAAAGAAGGCTATCTTTCTTTTGAAAGTTTCATCGCTTGTTTTAAATCTGAGGTACAGGTTATTGTCATCACTGCATACATTGAACTGTACTTTTTTGTCATCATCGGCAAGCCACTTCATCGGCCATTCATTGGCAATGCCATCCACTACAACGACCTGTGATAGAGGGCAATTGGCCGGTGTCGATATATCCTGGGCAAAGGTATATACAGCCGTTGCGCTTAACCATAAAAGTAAAACATGCTTTGCTTTCATATCATATTGTGGAATGAACGGTAAAGTTATTAATCCCCACTCAGCAAAAGTCAGTTCTTACAACCTTATTTGTCTGAAAAATTCCCATGTTACAATACCGGCACAAACCGATACATTCAATGAATGTTTTGTGCCCAATTGGGGAATTTCTATAGCATGATCGGCAACGGCCACCACTTTTTCACTTACACCGTCAATTTCATTTCCAAAAACGAGGCAGTATTTCTGGTTCTTTCCGATTTTAAACCGGTGCAGCGCCTTGCTTTCTGTTGTCTGCTCCACTACGAGAATCTCGTAATTTTCAGATCTTAGTTTTTGTACAACTGCCAATGGATCTTCCGCATATTCCCAGTTTACCGATTCGGTGGCTCCCAAAGCGGTTTTGTGAATTTCCCGATGAGGAGGAGTTCCGGTGATTCCGGTCAGAAATATTTTTTCTATTCGAAATGCATCCGCTGTACGGAAAACTGAACCCACATTATGAAGACTTCGTACATTATCCAGCAATATGGTGATGCTCAGTTTCTCTACTCCTTTGAATTCATCAACTGAAATGCGGCCCAACTCTTCAAGCTTCAGTTTTTTCATTCCGAAAATTAGACGATTCCTGTTAGGATTCTATGGGTTAAAAGTTGAAGTTCCTTTTGTGATAATCCTCTGCATGCTGGTATGCATCAGCGGCAAAGCCCTCAGCCAGGATCAATGGAAGAATGTCTATACTGAAACGGCATGGGCCGAACGGGATCAATGGCAAAAGCCGGAAGAGATCATAAAAAAAATGGGAGCAATTCCCGGAAGTGTAGTAGCCGATGTCGGATGTCATGAAGGATACCTGACCTTCAAACTTTCATCTGCCGTAGGACCATCCGGCCAGGTATATGCCGTTGATGTGGATCAGATCAGGCTGGACAAGTTGAAGCTTCATGCTGAGCGTGCCGGCGCTGAAAACATCCGGATCGTGAAGGGAATCTACAGCGATCCCAGGCTGCCCCAAAATACTTTCGATGCTGTGGCGATTCTGGACTCCTATCATGAAATGAATGAGCACGATAAAATTCTACAACATATCAAGGCTGCGTTGAAGCCGGGCGGACGACTGGTCATTTGTGAACCCCTCTCTGAAAGCAGGAGGACGATGCAGAGAAACGATCAGGAGAGCAAGCACGAACTGGGAATTAATTTTGCGGTGGCCGATCTGCAAAAAGCAGGGTTCCGCATTGCGTATAAGAAGGACCCCTTCATTGATCGAGAAAAAATCAAAGGAGACAAACTTTGGATAATCGTGGCGGTAAAAAAGTAACGCTGTACCGAATTCATGACTTCTAATTTTTTATTGCCTGCTGAATTCTGAAACTTGACTCTATATTTGTCGGTATGGCAGGCGTCAACGCTCAGGATACACCATTAATGAAACAGTACAACGCCATTAAAGCGAAGTACCCTGGTGCACTTTTGCTTTTTCGCGTAGGGGATTTTTATGAAACCTTTGGCCAGGATGCCATCGCCGCCAGCAAAGTTCTTGACATTGTGTTAACCCGCCGGGGTAATGGATCGGCTTCTGAAATTGAGCTGGCCGGATTCCCCCATCACGCACTTGATAATTATCTCCCCAAACTTGTTCGCGCTGGTCACCGGGTAGCCATTTGCGATCAACTGGAAGACCCCCGTTTTGTAAAAGGCATTGTAAAGCGTGGCGTTACCGAGCTGGTAACACCGGGTGTTTCCTATAATGACAATGTCCTTGAACGAAAGAGAAATAATTTTCTAGCATCAATATTCGTTTCAAAGTCACTTACAGGAGTTTCTTTTCTTGATATCAGCACAGGAGAATTTTACTGCGCGCAGGGATCTGAAAATTATGTTTTTAAACTGATTCAAAGCCTGGGCCCGTCAGAGATAATTTTTTGCAAAAGTCATCGCGAAAGATTGGAAAATCAATTGGGTGAGGAATATGCCACCTTCGCCCTGGATGATTGGGTGTATGCCTATGATTTCGCCCGGGAAAAACTACTCCAGCAATTTAAGACACCGTCGTTGAAAGGTTTTGGTGTAGATGAGTTAAATGAAGCGATCATTGCTGCAGGCGCCATCCTTCATTATCTCGAATCCACCGAACATCGCGACACACATCACATCGCGTCCATTTCACGGATGGATGAAGAGACGTATGTGTGGCTGGATAAATTCACTATCCGCAACCTGGAATTAACGGGTTCTCCCAACGAAGGTGGTGTGGCACTGCTTCAGATCCTGGATCAATCAGTGACACCCATGGGCTCACGGCTATTGCGAAAATGGCTTGTACTTCCATTAAAGGAAATTCAAGCCATTGAAGAACGCCATCGCATAGTGGAAAAGTTTTTTACTGAGCCGGACCTCGCAGAAAAAATCACAGAACAATTACAGCAGATTGCGGACCTGGAGCGATTGATTTCAAAAGTTGCTGTTGGTCGCGTGAACCCCCGGGAAATGCTGCAATTGAAACGGTCACTCAAGGCCATCCTCCCCATCAAAGACCTGCTTTCCGTTCACAGCCCGGATGAGTTAAGAAAACTGGGAGACCAATTGAATCGCTGTGAATTCCTGCTTGAAAAAATAGAAAATGAATTGAAGGAAGATGCACCGATGCTCATTCACCAGGGCGGCATTATCAAAACAGGTATTCATCCTGAACTTGACGAACTGCGAGCCATAGCCTATTCCGGAAAGGATTACCTCCTTCAGATTCAAAAAAGGGAAGTTGAGCGGACCGGTATTAATTCACTCAAGATTTCGTTTAACAAAGTATTCGGATACTACCTGGAAGTAAGCAATGTCAACAAGGATAAGGTACCGGCAGACTGGATCAGAAAACAAACCCTTGTCAATGCGGAACGCTACATTACCGAAGAGCTCAAAGTGTATGAGGAAAAAATACTTCATGCTGAAGAAAAGCTAACCGTCATCGAACAGCGGCTATTTCTGGAACTGGTACACCATGCCGCTGATTTTATCGCTCAGATTCAACAAAATGCCCGGGTGATTGCAACTTTGGATTGCCTGCTGTCATTTGCGCTGACGGCCAAAAAAAACAGGTACATCAAGCCCTCCATCAATGAGACAAGGAAATTGGAAATCAAGGCTGGCCGTCATCCTGTCATTGAAAAACAACTGCCTCCGGGGGAAAATTATGTTCCCAACGATGTATTCCTTGACAATGAAACACAGCAAATCCTGGTGATCACCGGTCCCAATATGGCAGGTAAATCTGCCCTTTTGAGACAGACCGCTCTTATCGTATTGATGGCACAGATCGGGAGTTTTGTTCCAGCAGAAAGTGCACAGATTGGAATTGTTGACAAAATATTCACGCGGGTAGGCGCCTCTGACAATCTATCGAGGGGCGAGTCGACTTTCATGGTGGAGATGACGGAAACGGCCAGTATTCTGAACAACCTCAGCGACCGCAGTTTGATTTTAATGGATGAAATTGGCAGAGGCACCAGCACCTACGACGGGGTCTCCATAGCATGGGCAATCGTTGAATATCTTCATCAACACAAAGACGCAAGACCTAAAACGCTTTTCGCTACACATTACCATGAACTCAATCAACTATCAGAAGATCTTATAAGGGTAAAGAATTTTAATGTCTCGGTGAAGGAGGTGGGAGACAAAATTATTTTCATGCGGAAGCTGAAGGAAGGCGGCAGTGAACATAGTTTTGGAATTCACGTTGCGCAGATGGCAGGCATGCCCAATAAAATTGTCCTGAGGGCCAATGAGATTTTACACTTCCTCGAAAAGGATAAACATCGCGATGGCTATCGGGATGAATCGAAGAAAAACCGAATTGAGGTTCCTAAAGAAAATTTTCAGATGGCGCTCTTCGAGGCAGATCCTAAATTTAAAATGGTTCAGGAGTTACTCGCCAAAATTGACATCAACACCATTAGTCCGGTGGAGGCTTTGTTAAAATTAAACGAAGTTCTGTCGCTTCTTAAGAAATAATTACCTTCTTTTAAAACCTTTATTGGATCGTTTTTTCTTTTCAAATGTCCGGATAGGCCGGACTTCCGGTTGATATTTCGGTCCTTCTCCCAATGAAGCGGGTAACGGCAATTTCTGAATGGTCGTGCCGATCATATTTTCGATATTGAAAAACTTTCTTTGGTCAAAGTCATTAATAAAAGTGATGGCAGTCCCTGTAGTCTCTGCTCGTGCCGTACGCCCTACGCGGTGAACATAATCCTCAGGATCTGGCGGCACATCAAAATTGACAACAAGGCTGATACCTTCCACATCGATGCCCCGGGAAAGCACATCGGTTCCTATTATTATTCTGATCTGTTTACTCTTGAACGCGCGAAGTATTTCCTCTCTTTCACTTTGATCCAGGTCAGAATGGAAAGCCCTGACTGGCAGACCAGCGCGTATGAGTGTTTGCTCAAGTTTCTTTACATTTTCCTTTGTAGAGGCAAATATTATAATGCTGGCAAAGTTGCCTTCATTTAAAAGGTGACGAATCAAGGGTACTTTCTGCGTATCATAAACCACAAACGCCTGCTGGAGAATTCCTTCTGCTGGCTTGGCTATCGCAATATTGATTTCCACCGGATGCTGCAGAATCTTGTTTGCCAGCTTGCGGATATTCGGTGGCATGGTGGCAGAAAACAAAAGTGTTTGTCTTTCTTTCGGCAGGTAGCTGATGATGCGTACAATGTCCTCATAGAATCCCATGTCAAGCATCCGATCGGCTTCATCCAGGATCAGATGCTTAAGGTGTTCCAGCTTGACTGTACCGCCCGCCAGCAAGGCAATCAGTCTCCCTGGAGTAGCAATGATTATATCCGCTCCATGATCCAGTGCTTTTCTTTGTTGATCCCAGGTGGCTCCATCGCCTCCTCCATACACCGGAATTGAACTCACGCCTGTGAAATAGGCAAAGCCTTCAATCTGCTGATCAATTTGTTGTGCAAGTTCACGTGTGGGGGCAATCACCAATGTATTCAAGTGCCGATGATCCGTGTGAATGATCTTATTAATAACAGGCAAGATATAGGCAGCCGTTTTGCCGGTACCCGTCTGCGCACACGCTATGATATCCCGATCACTCATGATAACCGGGATGGCCTGTTCCTGAATAGGCGTTGGCTTGGCATAACCCATGGACTCAAGGCCTTCCATGAGTTTGCCATCAAAATTAAAATCTTCGAAAGTCAAGTTGGGGAGTTGAAAGAATGAGACTTCATGAATGGAATGATTCCGTAAAGGTAAGAAGGAAGTTTAGTTCCATCCCGATAATTATCGGGAGGCAATCAGGTCAAATCCGGTATAGGGAACCAGTACTTTTGGAATCCGTATACCATCCGGTGTTTGGTTGTTCTCCAAAATAGCCGCTACTATCCTGGGAAGGGCCAATGCACTGCCATTCAGGGTGTGAAGCAACTGGGTCTTCCCTTCTTTGTTTTTATATCTCAGCTTCAATCGATTCGCCTGAAACGTTTCAAAATTACTCACAGAACTAACCTCGAGCCAACGTTGCTGTGCACCCGCAAATACTTCCATGTCATACGTCATAGCTGAGTTAAAGCCCATATCTCCTCCGCAAAGCAGCAACTTGCGATAGGGCAGTTCCAGCTTTTCCAGCAACTGCTGTACGTAGGCACACATTTCATCCAATGCACTATAGGATTCTTCAGGTTTGCGAATCTGCACAATTTCAACTTTGTCAAACTGATGCAGCCGGTTCAGTCCCCTGACATGCGCTCCCCAACTGCCGGCTTCTCTGCGAAAGCAAGGCGTATACCCCACATTTTTAACAGGCAGTTCCGATTCGTTTACCATCATGTCGCGATAAAGATTGGTGATGGGAACCTCTGCGGTGGGGATCAGATAAAGTCCGTCTGCGTTTACAAAGTACATTTGACCTTCTTTGTCCGGCAACTGACCTGTTCCGTATCCGCTGGCTTCATTGACTACAATAGGTGGTTGAATTTCAGTGTACCCCTGGAGAGCGGCTTCCTGAAGAAAGAAATTGATGAGCGCGCGTTGAAGTTTGGCCCCTTTCCCCTTGTACACTGGAAAACCTGCTCCGGCTATTTTGTTGCCCAGATCAAAGTCAATGATATCGTACTTTTTAATCAGGTCCCAATGGGGTTGGGCTTCGCTATGCAATACCGGCATTCTACCCCATTCATGCACCGTCAGATTATCTTCCGGGGTTCTCCCTGCTGGGACTTTTTCTGCCGGCACGTTGGGAATTATATATAATAAGTCCTGAAGTTCCTTTTCATACACGACCTGGCTATTTTCCCACTCCTTTATCTGGTCTTTGCTGGCCGAAACCTTTGATCTCAGCGCATTGGCCTCTTCAGTTTTACCGGTCTTGATTAGTTCTCCGATTTTTTTTGAGTCTGCATTTAATTCAGCTTTCAGATCATCTGCCTTTTGCTGTTCTTTTTTTCGATTTGCATCCGCATCAAGAGCCTTCTGAACCAATGATTCCGCTTCATTGAAGTTGCGCTTCGCCAGGCCTTTCAATATCCTCTCTGTATTCTCCCTGATTACATTGATCTGCAGCATTTCAAATGAATTAAGTCGACAAAATTACAAACCTTCTGTCACAAACCCCGCCGGCTGGGGCATCATGAGGATTTCCTGATCGATAATTTTTATTTGTGAATTTGATAATAATTCAATTTGCCCTATACTTGCAGGGTCAATCAGGCCTTCCCGGCCGTTCCCGATAGATAAATTCAAGTTTTACTGTTCCTATTGTACTGAAAACAAATTGATATCGCTGGAAATCATCCGGCTGTTTTAGCGTGACTTCTCACTTATTTAATTATCAACATACTACACTTTTTTAAACCCTCATGTATACCATTGACGATCTGAATGTCAGGCTTCTGTCTGAATTAAAGGACATTGCCGAAGGAATGGGCGTGAAAAACGCCAAGAAGCTGGGCAAGCAAGAACTTGTTTATAAAATCCTCGATCAGCAGGCTGCTTCCGAAGAAGCCGTCCCTTCCAAAAAACAAAATGATGACGCTGAACGCAGAATGCGTCCCCGCCGTCGTGAGAATGTCGCCCCTCCTGTCGGAGCACCTGCAAAAACGGAAGTAATCGCCGAAGAACGCCCCCAACCGGCTGACCTCAAGAATGACACCTCGGTGACCCGCTTTGAAGAGCCTCAACCAAAATTTGAAGAACCTCAGCCGCAATCTCCGGTTCAGCAATAACCACCCAATAATTCCGAACAACAATTCCGAAATGATCCACCACGCGAAGACCGTCAGCAACAGGCGCGTATATTGAATATCAAGGATTTTGATGGCGCTGTAACCAGCGAAGGGGTACTCGAACTGATGCAGGATGGGTATGGATTCCTGAGATCCTCGGATTATAACTACCTCGCGAGTCCGGATGATATTTACGTATCGCCTTCGCAAATTAAACTCCTGGGTCTTAAGACCGGTGATACGATCAAAGGTCAGATTCGCCCTCCGAAAGAAGGAGAGAAATATTTTGCCCTGCTGAAAGTAGACAATGTCAACGGCAAGACTACCGAGGAAATTCGCGACCGTGTGGCATTCGAATACCTTACGCCACTCTTCCCCAACGAAAAACTCAAGCTGAGTACGACCCCAGACAACATGTCGACGCGCATTCTGGACTTATTTGCACCGATCGGCAAAGGACAACGCGGAATGATTGTGGCCCAACCGAAAACGGGAAAAACAGTTTTATTAAAGCAGATTGCCAACGCCATCGCTGAGAATCATCCAGAAGTATATCTGATCGTTCTCCTGATCGA
>DAOMZK010000047.1:0-10616 GCA_035438035.1 Cyclobacteriaceae bacterium
ATAATTGTAAGTCGGATAACTGCTTTCCAGGCTGCTAAAGGTATGAAAAAGGGTCTGCCCGTTATTTACCACATACGTAAAGTCGTGCTGTTGACTGTGTCCCTGACCGTCGGAAGTTGTAAAGGCTACCTGATTGGTGCCCGTATGTAAGGGAATTCGCGTGTACAAAATACTATGCGGCAAAGTCTGCCAGTTCCGGGTATCCGCTTTTTCAGTAATGGCATTGATAACGCCAAGTAAAGACCCCGCCATCCTGTCTTCCTTGCGCAATTGATATTCTGATGCCTTCTTAAGCGCAACGCGTATCAAGGCTTTGCTCAGCTCCAGGGTCATTCTTTCATCAAGGCATTTGAAAGCTACCTGGTTAACATCTTCCAAAAGCTGAAGCGGGTAACGCTGCCCATCAAAGTCGATTGCAGATGAGGTGTAATATTCTCTCCTCTCCACATACTTGGGGAACGCCACACGAAAGACTTCCAGGTTCGAAAGTCCACGGCGATCCCTCTCATCATATCCGCTGATATTAAAAGGAAAACTCAGCCCCAGTTCCGGATTGGTAAACGTAATCCAGTCTCCCCTGCGGGTGATGAAGAAATTAATTCCCCATTCAACTTTAACCGGACTTAATCCATTGTGCCAAAAGAATACAAGGTCGCCGCCTTCATGGGGTTTGTATTCATAATCTTCCATTCCAAACTGCTTTTTGTAACTGGCCAATTCGTCCATCATTCCGCTCAGCCATGCCGTCCTCAGCAGGTCTGCTTTAAGCTGTTCAGGCGCATTCAGTTTGAATAGCCTTTGATAATCATCCTGATACACCTCAACTGCATTGCGATAGGCAATGAACGCATTGTTGTAATCCTTCTCAGCATCATAGATAATACCCATCAAGGTGTGGATAAAAGCGTCCTTTCGGTATTTGGTTTCGGATTCATACCGGTCGGTAAGCTGCTGCAATCGGATATTGAGCCTTCGGCACTCCACCAGTGCTTCCTCGGTTTTATCCATTTTAAGATAGTTCAAGGCCTTGAAATACAGCAACATAAGATGTTCGTGGTCTTCACCCTTGTACGCAGTGAAATTGGGATTAGTCAGATAAGATGCCGCCTCATTCAGATAATTGATGTGGTAGTCTTCACCATAGATAAAGGCTTTCTCAAAGTAGTGGTTACTCTCCTCGTAACGGCCCAAAAGTGAAAGCAACAAGCCATTGTTTACTTCGAAGAGGAACTGCTTTTTGCCAGTCGCATCACCTGAAGATTTTGTACGCAGCGTTTTGAGTGCCCGTTCAAGGTCACCCTTTTCAAATTCCTGATTAAAACCAATGTTGGATTGATAGTAAGTTGCACAGGCACCTACCACCATTAGTACACACCACATCAGCAATATCTTTCTCATGGGGAGAATCAGATTTCTGATTCAGATGCTAATTTTTAACGAACTTTTTTATTTCCTCCTGACCATACCAAATGCGTTTATTGGTTTCCATATCGGTCAGGAAAAGCGTGGTCACATAGTTGACTACTCTTTTTTTCTGATACGTGTCGGTCTCGGAAGTCATCTCACCAAAGAGCATGAGGTTGGCACCGGTTTCTTTTCCCCATCGTGCTACCGTGGCAGGATCAGCAAAGTCCTGTTGTTGTGCACGTTCTTCTCTCAGTTTATCGCGAAAAGCATCTGATTCCACAAGGTCAGCCAGGTTGGAGTTGAAAATGGCCAATTCCATTTTCTTGATATAGTTTTCCGCATCAATGTGTTCACTGGTTTTGTTTTTCACCTGACCCACAATAATGACTGGCTTCTTTCCAGACTGTTTGGCGTATTCCTTGAACTTCTCACTTGCCAGCAAGTCGGAGATCATCTTATTGGCTACCTGCTTTGAGTCTGCATCATTCCAGCGACCGCTCAGGTCAATACTTTCACCCGGATCAATGCGTGTAACAGAACGTGCGCATGAGGTCAGCAGAATGATTATGAGAATGATTGTTTTCCGGGGAAACATGGCCAAAGGATTTTATTTCATTAGATCAAATTTCCTGCCAGTAGTCACGGTCAGAAGGGCATGCTTAGGCCGTATTCTTCAGCTTTTCAATTATCCCTTTGGGATCGGAGGACGAAAAAACAAAATGACCGGCTACCAAAATATCTGCCCCGGCTTCCATTAACGTACCTGCATTGTCAAAGTTTACTCCCCCATCTATTTCGATCAACGCCTTCGAATGGGTTGTCTTGATCAATTCTTTGAGCTCCTTCACTTTTTGATAGGTTGTTCCAATGAATTTTTGTCCACCGAAACCCGGATTGACGGACATCACGCACACAATATCAATTTGCGCGATCACATGCTGGAGCACTTCAATAGAAGTATGCGGATTGATGGCTACCCCTGCTTTTATGCCCAGATCTTTAATCTGTTGTACGTTGCGATGGAGGTGATGACAGGCTTCTGCATGCACCGAAATACTATCTGCACCCGCCTTTTTAAAAGCGTCAACAAAATTCTCGGGATGAACAATCATTAAGTGAACATCCATCGGCTTTTTAGCGTGCCGCTTTACTGCTTCCACGACGGGTACCCCTATTGAGATGTTGGGAACAAATACACCATCCATTACATCAATATGAATCCAGTCAGCCGCGCTCTCATTAATCATGGTAATCTCTTTCTGGAGATTGGCAAAATCAGATGCCAGGATGGACGGTGCTACCATTGCTTTCATACTCACTTCAAAATTACCATTTATAGCTTCACAAACCGAAGTGTGGTCTCCAGTGAAGCCGTTTTTATTTTCAACAAATAACTCCCGGGAGCAAGACCGGAAACCGAAATCTCCAGTGGATTGTTGAGCCAGTTGAGTACCCCCACAGGATTGTTCAATAGCTTGCCTTGTGTATCATACAGAGCAAATTGTACGGAACCCTCGGGCAACTCTTTAAACGCCAGCATCAACCTGGCTTCAGTTGGATTGGGATAAATGAGCACTTTGCCATTAAGTGAAGAAGCTTTCAGGTAGTTCCTCACGGCCATATAGCTTGGAATACCATAACCCTTGCTGTTATCCGGAGATTGGCTTTGACTTGCTGATCGCTTCACTGCATCCACAATTGCTGCCGGTGTCAATTGCGGATAAGCCTGCAATAATCCAGCTACCAGGCAGGTGGCCAACGGTGAAGCCATCGACGTTCCGCTTGCTCCGCCAATAGTTCCATTCGGAAGAATGACCGATACATTTTGACCCAATGCGGCTATATCCGGTTTGATGCGGTTATCCGCTGTTGGACCGAATGAACTGAAACTTGCTTTGGCGCCCGAAGAATTGACTGCTCCGGTAGCCAGGATGCCATCCACGTCTGCGGGCGAAGAAATATAATGCCAGGAGCTGTTGCCTTCATTCCCTGCACTCACGACCACAATAATGGCTCTGTCGCGAGCGAAGGAGGCTGCCTTTGCTACCACCGTTGTTTTACCATCCAGGTTGGCCACAACATAATTCATTACCGGATTATCAAACATATTATACCCCAGGGAAGACTGAATGACATCTGCACCTGCACTGTCCGACAACTCTGCCGCAAAGAGCCAGTTATATTCTTCGACCCTGTATTCTGTGCTTACATCTTCTGTTACAAACAACAGGTAATCCGACTTTGGTGCACCCGCCGAATAAGATCCGGGTATTTGAGCCGAAATGATCGAGAAGACCTCAGTCCCATGATCGTCAAACTGATAGATATTGCCGGAGTTGGTGACAAAATCCTTCGTCATTTTTACACGACCTTCAGAAAAAACAGATTGAAACGGCGGAGCGGTATTCACACCCTGAAATCCATCATCCAGAACGCTGATGAGAATTCCATTGCCATTGTATCCATTGGCTTGCAAACTGTCTATCCCCAACATGCTCAGCTGGGTGTCGGTAACTTCCGTAGCACTCGTCGCAAATTTTTGTTTGTATTGTCTCACTCTGCCCCCCTGCAACTTCGCTCCTGGTGCCACCAGTTCTGATTTCAAAACAAATGGCAATGCATTTACAGTTGCGATAACGGAGGCGGAAGCTTCAATCAATACGCCATTCATCCAACGGGAAGTGAAAAATGCTTTTGCCCCGGCTGCCCTGATTTGTGAAACGTAAGAAGGCGTTACGGGCAGGTCTGTCTGCGTTATTGAGACACCACTGTGAGCCCGCCGGTTCTGAGCACGGACGGAGAGAAAAGTCGACGGCTGACTGATGTTGTGGGGGGTTCCATTCTTATCCTTGAAGGAAACAAAATAGCGATCCGTTTGCGCCCAACTCCATGAAGAGATGAAAATGAAAATGACAAGGATTCTACCCACCATGGTCAATCAATGTCTGTTTCATGATGACTCCCGTCTCAACGATCTGTTTTCCTATACAGTTTCCTATGGTGCAATATTCCAGTGTGGTGATTTCCCGGTAAATTAATCCGATGGAACGCGCATAGACAGATTTTCTCACATCCTTACCAACGATGGGATCATCCTCATTATTTTCAATTATGGTCACTGAATCTTCATACGAGATTCCTGTGTCCTGAAACGACTTAGCCAAGTTATTCACAGCATAGTTTTCACAACCCACTGAACCATCTGCACATTTGTCTTTTCCACCCAGGGTATTCAGAGCATTGGCATTCCAGGTCTTGCCTTCTACCAAAGGAAATGCAAGTTTTATGTAAGGAATGTTGCCCTCCTGCAGTATGGCCTGAAACTGATCTTTTCTCGATGACCATGTATCCAGAGATGACCATGCCTCCGTCGCATTCTGGCGCGTATACCGCAGTAAACGGTAAAAAATCTGCCCCTCAGATGGAAAAGAATCAGCGACTTGAATCTTCATTTCGTACTGGCTATTGGTCTGACCTCCCACTTGAGTAATGTGGGTTTCAATCACTTTATAAGTCCAGAAAATCCCAAGCTTCAGAGGATAGTACTCAGTGCCGGTACCTTTTGGCTTCACCTCCCGCGATTGGCAGCCTAAAAACAATAAAAAGCAGATGAAAATGGCCCGTTTCAAATCGAGTAGTTTCACAAAGTTATTTCTTTCTTTCTTATATCAGCGCACTGAAAGGGGCTCATACTTTCGGTACTCTTGATCCCTTTTCCCAATAAAAAGTAAGCTGAGGACATACCGGAACTTTTCAGGGTAGCTTTTCTTGCAGATATTGGCGTTATGGAAAGACCAGTTATTTACGTAAAGCGTATCACGAATTTGAGTGACGCCCGGTATTGCGCGGGTATGGGTGCTGATATGTTGGGCTTTGTAGCCAGCAAAGGTCATGAGGACTTTGTCAGTCCAGCCCTGTTCAAAGAAATTATGGGTTGGGTTTCCGGACCGTCAAGTGTCATTGAACTTACCGAATTGCCTCAGGAAGGAATTGAAGACATCATTTCAAATTATTCTCCCGATCTTATTCACCTTTCGGGAAAGGCCGCGTCAATCCGGTCCCTCCCCGATTTTCAACTTATTGTTGAACCAGAAGTTCCTTTTGCCGGAACAGCTCTAAAAGAGCATGCCAACATAAAATTTGTAGTAGCCGAACCACCTGCTGTCGAACAAATGAAACAGGAAGTCAATCACCAGACCGGCATGCTGATTTCTGTCGGAGCAGATGAGGATTCCGCATTGATTATGCTGCGCAGGAATGGAGCCGCCGGGATAACCTTACAGGGTTCAAAGGAACTCAAACCCGGATTAAAAGATTACGATAACCTGAGCAGCGTTCTTGAAGCTTTGGATATCTAGTCCGGTGATGATGCTGCCTTCCATTTAAAGGAAAAACTGGAATCCTTTTCCCTGAGTTTACATTAAGACACTATGCTATTCTGAAGCGTATCGCTTCATCAATTTTTCCACTGCCTTACCTGCCACTTTAGGAAATGAAATATCGAGTCGTTTTTCTGTGTCCAGCCATTTTTCAATTTTTTTCAGACTTCTTTTTTTTACTTTCTTCAGGATGGGCACCCCCAGCTTTTTTAGCGCGACCGCATTACACTTTTGCTCGTACTGACTTTTCATAGGGACTACCAGCAACTTCTTGTGAAGATGAAGTACTTCGGCCGGAGTTTCAAACCCGGCACCACAGAGCACGCCTGCACTGCTCACCATGCTGGCCACGAACTCGTCTCCACTGACCGGATAGACAGAAATTTTTCCCACATGGTAGGGCTCTTTTGTATGCTTGGAAAATATATGCCAACGAACAGATTTAAATCTCACGAAAAGTTCCACCAGTTTTTTATCGTCGTAGGCAGGCAAGTAAACAGTGTAATGACCTTTATCCCTTACCTCTGCCCTGGCTATTGTCTTCCGGATCACCGGGGTGAATATATTTTTGTCATATTCTTCAAAGTGAAAGCCAATGTATTTCTCCACCGGCGCATAGTTTTTCAAGAGCCATTCACCAAACGGGTCTTTAATTTTAGGCTTGGGACATTTCTTGGACAACAAAGCCGATTGATGGCTGAGTCCGACAATCCGTACTTCTTTTTTCTTTGCCGCCCATGCGGATATCGGTTCAAAGTCATTGACGATGAGGTCATAGTCTTCTACCGGAAACTCATTGATCTCATGGATAACATCCTTTGAACTATTTTTATGGAAGGTTTCATAGAAATTAATGCCGCCATTTTTGCCGAAATAAAAACTTAATCCCTTGGATTTATACTTCACCGGGTAAGGGAGGGCAACTTCAGCCTGCGCCCCGCTGACAAACAGATCCAGTTCACCGTATTTCTGCAATTCCGGAATGATATCCACTGCACGACTGAGATGGCCGTTGCCTGTTCCCTGGATGGCATAGAGAATCTTCATCTATTTTTTGCTGGTCAGAAATTCATTGACAAGGTCCTTAAATATCTCTTCATTATCCAAATCTGATTTGAGATGTTTTGGGATTTTGATGGTCTGTGCTATACTATCATCAGCATAGTAGTATACTTTCCATGTGCCCTGGTGAAACTCAAGGGCGGTGAGATTCTCCACCCAATCCCCGGAATTGAGATACATCACCTCTCCTTTTTCAGTCGTAATCCGCTTCATCTCGGGATGGTGAATATGGCCGCACACTACATAGTCGTAACCCTTCGAGATGGCAATATCGGCTGCCGTTTTCTCAAAGTCATTGATAAATTTTACAGCCTGCTTTACACTGTCCTTCACTTTTTTAGAAAGGGAAATCTTGTTCCGGCCAAAGAAATTCAGAATAAAGTTGACCAATGTGTTGATCAAAATAAGGAAGTCATATCCCTTCGCCCCCAGCTTGGCGAGCCATTTGGAATATCGCATAGTAACGTCAAAAACATCGCCGTGAAAAAACCAGGCCTTCTTTCCGTTTAGTGAGATGACTTTTTTGTTTTCAATCTGGAATGATCCTACGCGGAGGCCTGAAAATCTTCGCAGCATTTCGTCATGGTTTCCGGTGAGGTAAACTATTTTGGTTCCCCGGGCAAGCAATCCCGTGATGTGCTTGATGATCTGCATGTGTGACTTGGGCCAGTACCTTTTGCTGAACTGCCACATGTCGATAATATCTCCGTTTAGAATGAGCGTTTTAGCTTTAATGGTCTTGAGATAACGGAGAAGCTCTTCACCGTGACAACCGTAGGTACCGAGATGGATATCGGAGAGAACGACCAGGTCAACTTCGCGGCGTTTTCTTTTTCCCAAAACTAAAATATTAGGTTGTCCAAAAGTACAGTTAAACCCATTCCCATCTTCCTTGCAGGTATTAATATTCTGTTAACATTAAGGCAATCGTTAGCCCGCTATCGAAAACGAAATCTCAGGTACTTGATCTTCTCCCCTTGTGATGCAAACATCTCCTCATAGCGGGTTTTGATGTCGTAACATTCAGGCTGGAGTGGGGACTGGTAAACATCCTCTGTAAATACAAGTTCATCAATGTCGTTGCGCTGCCTTAGTTCATCCAGGGTATATTGAAATAGACCCGTATTATCGGTTTTGAACCGGAATATACCCCCCGGACGAAGCAACTTTTTATACATGTCAAGGAATCTGGAATTAGTCAATCTGCGTTTGACATCCCGTTTCTTGGGTCTTGGATCAGCGAAGGTTAACCATATCTCATCAATTTCATGTTCTGCGAAAAAGAAGTCGATGTTCAGAATGTTCGTACGGAGGAAGCCAATATTGGAAAGGTTTTGTTCAATGGCCAGCGTACTGCCTTTCCAAATCCTGTCTCCCTTGATATCAACGCCGACATAGTTCCTTGAAGGAAACATTTTCGCCAGGGCTACGGAATATTCACCACGCCCGCAGGCGAGCTCAACCGTGATGGGGTTTTCGTTGCCAAAATAGTCGGCGTTCCATCTGCCTTTTACTCTTTCAAAAAGTTCTTTTCCTGGTTCCAGCACGTTGGCTCTTTCCGCAACGATTCTGAACCTCTCCAGTTTATTCTTCAATTCATTTCTTATTAAAGCCCGTCCACTTCAGCCACCACAAATGTACTTCCGCCTATAAATACCATATCATTATGCTGAGCCGCTTTCACCGCGGTTCGCACTGCTTCATTGACATCAGGAATGATCTGACCCTGCAACCCGGCTTCTTTTGCACTGGCTGCCAATAGCCCTGCCTCCAGTGCCCTGGGAATTTTAGCCTGACAAAAATAATAGGTCGCATCCCTGGGCAGCAGATCCAGCACATGGGTGATATCCTTTTCCTTCACCATCCCCAATACAAAATGTAAATGATCGTGCTTCGTTAATCGAATCTGATTCACCACCTCCCGTATGCCTCCGCTGTTATGACCGGTATCGCAAATGATCAGCGGACTTTCACCCAGTTTCTGCCATCTGCCCTTCAGACCGGTAATGGTTACAACTTGTTCTATCCCTTTGCGGATACTTTCATCTGGCACCTTAAATCCTTTTTCCCGTAAAGTCAAAATAATGTACAGCACTCCGGGTATGTTCTTGCGTTGATAATCACCTCTCAACTGGGGATGAACATGTTTTAGCCATCTTTTTCCGGAATGAAAAGCCGTCAACCCATCACTTCCTGTTCGAAGGTGAATATGATCGTTGGCAAATTGAATCGGGGCATCCAGCGCTTTTGCTTTTTCAGTAAATACACTTTTTACTTCCTCCTGCATTTCACTGATGACTACCGGAATTTTTGATTTGATAATACCGGCC
Organism: Cyclobacteriaceae bacterium; assembly: GCA_035438035.1. GTDB lineage: Bacteria > Bacteroidota > Bacteroidia > Cytophagales > Cyclobacteriaceae > ELB16-189. Next base: position 9,179 of record DAOMZK010000047.1, read on the forward strand.
TTTTCAGACGCTATTTTTTCCAACGTATCACCCAGCAAATCCATATGATCAAAACTGATGTTGGTGATAAGGGATACTTCAGGTAGAATCACATTGGTTGAATCCAACCGGCCTCCGAGGCCAACTTCAATAATGGCGATATCCACTTCCTGACGGGCAAAGTAATCAAAGGCCATGGCCACCGTGAGCTCAAAAAATGAAGGCTTGATTAATTCTATGGACGCTTTCACCCGATTCACAAAATCAACTATGAAGTGCTGATCCACTTCACGGCCATCTATCCTTATTCTTTCAGTAAATTCTTTCAGGTGCGGGGATGTGTACAACCCCGTCTTGTATCCAGCAGCTTGCATAATCGCAGCAATCATATGCGACGAACTTCCCTTGCCGTTGGTACCGGCCACATGCACGGACTTAAATTTCAGTTGGGGGTTTCCTAAATCCTCACAAAGTCTGATGGTATTGGAAAGGTCATTCTTCAATGCAGCCGCCCCCACCCGCTGAAACATGGGAAGAGCCTGGTACAAATAATCGACAGTCGATTTGTAGTCTTGAAATTTCAAAATAAAAAGGCTGCCCCAAAATAAAGGCAGCCTCAATTAAATTCAGCTGATTTCCCAGTAATTATTTTTCTGAACTAACTATCCGGTAGTCAGCCTCCATTGCGAGCTGATTAATTTCCAAATTTGAAAAGACGGAAACCAACGGAAAACTGAAACACCTGGTTCTTCGCCGAGCTGGTTCCCATAGAAGTTACAATGGCTGGCGGCACTGTGGAGCCTGCAGCTTTGTTGACTTCAGAAATACCGATGTTATACCGCGCCGTTAAGTTCAATCCAAACGGCAGGTCAAAGCCAATACCCACCGGTGCAGACCAGTCCACCGAATGAACGAAGGAATCCATACTTTGTCCCGTTTGAATGGAGGATGTTGCCGTGTTGTACACATCACCCGATGAACTGGAGAGAAAGCCTACCTGAACACCCGCCTGCAGATTGAGACCTGCAATGAGATACAACTTCAGCATAACTGGAACGGTGACGTAATTATAATTCGAACTCAGGTTCTGCCCATTGAAGGTGAAATTCTGTCCCTGCTGGGAAAATAAAATCTCCGGCTGAATCCCGATTTTTGTAAACTTAAATAGCGCATAGGCACCCAAATGATACCCGGTCCGCTTATCATACGCTACGCCCACACTATTCACTCCATCCAGGTTGGATAGGTTAATACCACCTTTAATTCCGATGGCCACCTGAGCCTGACCACTCGCTGAATATCCTGCTGAGATGAGAACGAATGAAAAAAGTAAGATTTTGATTTTTGTCATAAAAATGTTTTTTGATCCTTTTAACAGTAACAAAAGTAATGCCTCAATATTGTACAGGAAAGTCAATCGATGCCCAATTCGGGATTTCTGCCCTTAATTGTGCGATAA
>DAOMZK010000048.1:0-10601 GCA_035438035.1 Cyclobacteriaceae bacterium
CATCCACAACCGGAGGCCGGTTACATGAAAGACAATAAAATTAACGGGTTGACGTAAGCGCTTATTGTTTTTCAATACCGCCTGGAAGATTACGTTGATCTCTTTTTGCTTTTCTATCCTGTCCACAAGATCAAATGACGGTGTCCAGGAGAAGTGACCCAATGAATCGAGTTTCATGTCGTATCCATTACTGCCTTCAAGCGAAAACTGGACTTCATGATTGGGTTCACTCAGCGTTAAATCAAAGTTCAGCGTTTTCCCCTCTTCCAGCCGAGTCCATGAAGACTTATCAGGAAAGACAAGTTGTTGAGAAAATGCCATTCCTGGAACCACTACAAACAGAAAAAATATTCTAAATCGCATAGTTTGGTTGCGCAAAATTAACATACGGAATCAGATGACTTCATTTTTTGGATAAAAGGTTACTTTCTGTAATATTTCAAGCGTTTTGGTTATGGCAAAAAGTAAAAAGCAATCGGATGCATACAATTTTTTTGAAAACGTTCATGCCGTTGCAAAACTGATACCGAAAGGACGCGTCACCAGCTATGGTGCTATTGCGCGATATCTCGGTACGGGCATGAGTGCGCGTATGGTGGGATGGGCTATGAATGCGGCTCACATGGATAAAAAAGTACCCGCGCACCGTGTGGTCAACAGCGCGGGCCTCCTCACGGGTAAGCACCACTTTGAAACACCCCGTACCATGGAGAACCGGCTGGAAACGGAAGGTATTAAAGTAAAGAATGACAAGGTTCAGGATTTTGAAAAAAAATTCTGGGATCCGGCAAAGGAACTCTAAGCGTATTACGCATTCAGCACCTCAGCCGCCTTTTGTCCTTTTGAAGAAATCAACCACAGGCCGAGGAATGTAATGGCACCATTGAGTACCAGAATTTCACTGCCGATTTTGTAGCCCGAAAACCAATCAGCGGAGTTGAGGTTGATCCAGTAAGATATCAGTGGCGAAATGACGCAGATCAGTGGGACCAGCTTGTCTCTCACCTGGCGGGTTGTAAAAAGCCCGAAAGTAAACAAGCCCAGGAGCGGGCCATAGGTAAATCCAGCCACATCCAATACCGTGTCAATCAATGATCGTTGGTTAAGCTCTTTTGAAATCAAAATGATGATGAGGAAGAGCAACGAGAAGCCAAGGTGAACGTAATTCTTTTGTTTCTTTTTAACTACTTCCGGTTTATTCTTGAAATCCAGAAAGTCGATACAAAATGAAGTGGTCAATGAAGCGAGCGCGGAGTCTGCGCTGGCATAAGAAGAAGCAATAATTCCAAGCAGGAAAAATATTCCGGTCACAAGACCAAACTCATTCAGCGCAAGCGAAGGATATAACTCGTCACTGTAGGCTGGAAGCGGGATCCCGCGGGTAGTACTATAAATGTAAAGCAGTGCTCCAAGGGTGAGAAACAAAAGATTGATGATGACCATGGAAACGGTGAGCCAGAACATGTTCTTCCGGGCTTCATACAGATTTTTGCAGGTCAGGTTCTTCTGCATCAGATCCTGGTCCAACCCCGTCATCGCAATGGCTATGAACGCACCCGCAATGAAGCGCTTGGGAAAAAAGGCTGTGCTGTTCACATCGTCAAAGAAAAATATTTTAGAATAATCACTTTCATAAACTTTCTGTACCATTCCCGTAAGGGAAAGTCCGAGGCGCTGTGAAATCAGGTAGACGCTGATGATTACAGCAGAGACGAGGAATGTTGTCTGGAAGGCATCTGTCCAGACAATGGTTTTAATTCCACCTTTGAAAGTATAAATCCAGATGAGGAATATGGTGATGGCGACAGTAACATAAAAAGGAATATTCCAGGCGTCAAACAGGAACAACTGGAGAACAGTTGCAGAAAGGCAAAGGCGAAGCGACGAACCCATGGTGCGCGAGAGCAGAAAAAAGAAAGCGCCGGTTTTATAGGACCAGGTATTGAAACGTTGTTCAAGGTAGGTGTAGATGGATATAAGATTAAGACGATAGTACAACGGCATCAGGACGGTCATGATGACGGCATACCCGACGATATAGCCCAGTACGACCTGGAAATATCCAAAGCTGGCAGAGCCCACGTTGCCCGGCACAGAAACGAATGTGATACCCGAAAGGGATGATCCGATCATACCAAAGGCCACCAGGTACCAGGGCGACTGGCGGTTGGCGGTGAAGAAGGTATCGGTCGTTGCACCTTTTGAAGTGAGAATCGAAATCAGGATCAGTGCCCCGAAATAGATCACCATCATCACCAGTACTAAATATGGACTCATGTATTCCTGTTTGAGGGGACAAACTTGTTATTTTTTTTTACTTTTGGAATACCGAATACAAACTAATTGATAGAAACAGTTGCCGATGGAGAAAGTGAAGCCTTTGTATCGTGAGGAAACAAGCGTTGAAGTCCTGGAAGAAGACATTGACGTGAAAGACCTGGTCGTGTTCAATGATGATTTCAATACATTCGAGCACGTAATCAATACCCTTATCCGTGTTTGCAAGCATTCGCCCGAGCAAGCCGAACAGTGTACTTTGTTAATTCACTTCAAGGGAAAATGTGCAGTCAAGACCGGCCTTTTTGAAGAATTGAAACCAATGAAGGACAGCATCTGCGAAGCCGGCATAGACGCAAAGATTATCTGATTCACCAAATCGTCATTCTACATTCGTCATTTGTACACTCATGGATTATCCTTCCAAACTGATTGAAGATGCTGTCAATGAAGTGGCCAAACTCCCCGGGATAGGAAGGAAGACAGCTTTGCGACTGGTGCTGCATTTGGTTAAGGAAAATGAAAACAAGACAGCGTCCCTTACCGAATCGCTTAACAAATTGAGGGCCGGCATCAGGTTCTGTAAAACGTGTCACAATATTTCCGATACGGACGAATGTGTAATCTGCAGCAGTCACAGGCGGGACCGCTCGGTGCTCTGTGTGGTGGAGGAAACTATGGATGTCATGGCCATTGAAAATACCGCGCAGTTCAGGGGACTTTATCATGTTCTCGGCGGAATCATTTCACCCATACAGGGCATAGGGCCTTCAGAATTAAAAATTGATTCATTGCTGGCACGGGTGGTCAGCCCCGGATGCGAAATCCGCGAGATTGTACTCGCCCTGAGCCCTACTCTGGAAGGGGATACAACCGCCTTTTATTTGCACAGAAAATTAAAGGACCTGCCGGTCAAGATAACCTCGATTGCAAGGGGAATACCCATGGGCGGTGATCTGGAGTATGCAGATGAAATTACACTGGGCAGAAGCATCACGGCAAGGACACTTTTTAGCTGATCGGATGCTGAAGGAATTATAATTTCCTTATGATTTGGTCCGGGAATGATCTCCTGTCAATGCCCGACACGTTTCCGGTCAAACACGGCAGTCTACCGGCTTGTCAATCTTCCATCTTCCGAATTAAATTCCGTTCTTTGGGTCCGTTAAAGCACATTTAATTTTATGAATCAACTCTCCCGTCGCATCGAATCCATTGAAGAGTCGGCAACCCTCGCCATGGCCGCCAAAGCCCGAGAGTACAAATCACGTGGCATTGATGTCATCAACCTGAGCCTGGGCGAACCTGATTTTAAAACTCCCCAGCATATTTGTGAGGCGGCAAAAAAGGCAATCGATGAGGGAAAATATTTCGCCTATCCTCCGGTGGCTGGTTATCCTGATTTGAAAGAAGCCATTGCGGCCAAATATCAAAAAGAAAACAAGGTGGCCTACAAGGCTGAAAATATTGTCGTGTCGAACGGAGCAAAACAGTCCATTGCGAACGTCATGTTTTCTTTGGTCAATCCTGGTGATGAGGTGATTGTATTTTCTCCTTACTGGGTCAGCTATGATGCCATTGTAAGATTGGCGGAAGGCACACCGGTATTGGTTAAAGGCGCCATCGAAAATGATTTTAAGGTAACGGCTGCTCAACTTGAAAAGGCGGTCTCTCCAAAAACAAAGCTTATCATTTTTTCATCACCTTGTAATCCTACCGGATCGGTATTTTCAAAGCAGGAACTTCAGGACATTGCCAACGTTGTATTGAAACATCCCGGTCTGATCATTATTGCTGATGAAATTTATGAGCATATCAATTTTACGGGGGAACAGGTCAGTATCGCTTCCTTTCCGGGGATGTTCGATCGCACTATTACGGTCAATGGTTTTGCCAAAGGTTATGCCATGACCGGCTGGCGCGTGGGTTACATCGCGGCACCTAAATGGATAGCGGATGGTGCCAGTAAAATGCAGGGCCAACTGACGTCAGCCAATTGTTCCATTGCCCAACGTGCTGCGTTCGCTGCCATCACCGGTGATCTTACTCCGACATTAAAAATGGTGGAAGAATATCGCAACCGTCGTGAGATCGTGTACAAGCTCTTAAAGGAAATTCCGGGTGTGAAAGCCAATTACCCTGAGGGAGCATTTTACTTCTTCCCGGATGTCAGTTATTATTTTGGAAAGAGTGATGGACAACACACCATTAAAGACGGTGATGATCTCTGTTTGTATCTGCTGGAAAAAGCCCACGTTTCGCTGGTGCCGGGGGGAGCATTCGGTGATCCGAATTGTTTGAGACTTTCCTATGCAGCTTCTGAAAAAGAACTGATCGAGGCATTGAGAAGAATCAAGGAAGTCTTTTCGGGATTAAAATCACATTCCACTCATGCAGTCGTGGCCTGAGATATTTGCCAGGTTCTCGGACCTCAAGGTGCTCATCATCGGTGATGTGATGGTGGATGCTTACATCTGGGGGTCGGTTGAACGAATTTCTCCTGAAGCTCCGGTTCCCATCATCAATGTGAGGAAACGTGATTTCCGCCTGGGCGGCGCGGCCAATGTCGCGTTGAATGTGCTGTCGCTCGGAGCCAAGCCCATCCTGTGCGCCATCGCGGGTCATGATGTCCAGGGAAACCGGCTACTGCATCTTTTGGAAGACAAGGGTATGTCGAAAGAAGGCATTGTAATCAGCGAAACCCGCCCGACCACCGTTAAAGCCCGGGTAATCGCGGCGCATCAGCATATTATCCGGATTGACGACGAACAGGATGCAGAGGCATCGGACGAAGAAGAAAATGCACTGCTCCGCAAAATCGAAAGCCTCATGCCTGAATGCCAGGTTGTCATTTTTGAAGATTATGACAAAGGAGTAATCACCCCAAAAATTATTGAAGAGTCGGTCAGGCTTGCAAAGAAATTAAATATCCCCACCATCGTTGATCCTAAAAAGAGAAACTTTTTACATTATAAGAATGTGACACTCTTCAAGCCGAACCTGAAAGAACTCAGAGAAGGGCTGAAGCTGGAGATTGAAGCCGGCGATCAGAATCTGGTCAATAAGGCAGTGGAGACAGTAAAACAAAAACTCGGTGTAGAAGGTGTCATGCTTACGCTATCCGAACGTGGCGTGTATATTGATTATCACAATCAAAAGACAAGTTTGCCGGCTCATAAGCGTGAAATTTCTGATGTCTCCGGTGCCGGGGATACCGTAGTGAGCATTGCTGCATTGTGCGTAGCACTCGATCTCAGTGCAGAAAAAATTGCCTTTCTTGCCAACCTCGGCGGCGGTCTCGTTTGTCAATATGTAGGTGTGGTGCCGGTGAACCGGGAAGAGCTGCTCTCGGAAGCCAAGGAACTGGAATTGGTCTGATCATACCAGACGGGATTTTACTCCCTGTATGGTTTCCTCTATACGATTGAAGAATTTACTCCTTTGCCTTTTGGCGGATGCAGTGATCAGAACGGATTTATCAATGAGGTTATTGATGTGGTTCAATGTAATCTGACAAAAAGCCTCATGTGTCGTCATTAGGAGATTAAAATTGTTCGGGGTGATGAATGCGATGCGCTTGGGTCCCATTTCAAAAAGAATGGAATTGGATCCAATCAGGACCTCATTCACATAGATTTTAAAACTGGCTCCGGGCTCATCCTGCCCGTAGGTAATTTTATTTCCCAATTCTGCCTGGCGTTGAAGATGATTGGAAAGCAAAGAACAGTCATCGCATAATGTCAGCGCTTCTTCCTTGTGGGTAAACATTCCGCAGTCATAAGCATATTCGATCTGGCGCAACGTCACATTCAGCAGTTCGTATGTGATAATTTCAGTGCAGGGAATTTTTGAATAGCGGTCCCAGATCTTATTCGCCATAGCAATAAGCCTATTGTCCACCATTTTGGAATCATACTTGCCGGCCGTCAGCTTGATATCCTGGGCAAAAGTCTTCATCCAGAAATAGATTTTAAATGCGGCAAGCCTTGGGAACTGGAAATAATAGAAAATGGGGAGGTCTTTGGCATCAAACGTCATCCGTTTGTCGGTTTCAGGATAGGCAAGAAACAACTCCAGATTGTCGAGTATGGATTTGAACCATTTTTCAAAAGAAAAATCCGCTACATCCAGGGCCTTCAACTGAAAAGAGACGCGGTCATTGGACGGGGATAAAAAGTCATCCAGGGAAATTCCGTAGCGGGAGGTTAAAAGTCTGATCTCATCAAGAGAGAGTACGGTTTCCCCGCGAATCCGGCGGTACGCACTGTCGCGGCTGATGCTGAGCAATTCTGCCAGTTCATCCACAAATGAAAGGTTTGGGGCCAGTTTACTCTTGATCTGCTCAAGGAAACCGGATTGAATACTATCGGTGTGGGTCATCCGGTAGTGGGTTTTGGTACAACTAGATTAACGATAAATAGCCTGATTTGCAATTTTTGCAACTCCGGTAAGCAATTGCATCCCATTTTGGATTTTGAGCAAATATCCCTTTGCGCTGAAGGAATTTTTGGGATGCATGACAGTACGGGTCAGCATATCTTTCCCTTGTCATAAATCAATCACCATGAAAACAACAGGAAATTCCATGGCAACGGATTCTAATCATCAGCTTGGGGCACTTCTGAAACGAAGAATAATTACAGCCGCATTTACCCTGTGCTACTGGTCCATCTTATTGATAGGGTCTTTCTTCCGGTAGCAAGAAAATCAAAAGCCATTTTTTAAAGTGCAGATACAATTTGAAAGACTTATACCGACACAGATGGTGAGATTCAAATGGTTTATAATATCCTGGCTATTCCCTTGCTTGAGCCATGCACAGGGATTGACGCAAACCGTGCGGGGCAATGTAACAGAAAAGGAATCTCATTACCCACTGACCAATGCTACCGTTTTGCTGTTGACCGACACAACAAGATTAATTGGTACAATTACTGACCTGGACGGTAATTTCAAGTTGGTAAATGTGCCCATTGGCCGTCATAAAATAAAAGTTTCATTTATTGGATACTATGATTACCTGCTCTCCAATGTAGAGGTAAGTTCGTCCAGGGAAGTTGTGTTGCATATTGCTCTCGAAGAGTCTGCATCAACTTTATCCGATGTGATAGTCCGTGTTACAAATGACGGGACGGTGGCCAATGATATGGCTGTCGTCAGTGCACAATCCTTTACAGTTGATGAAACACAACGGTATCCGGGAAGCAGAGGTGATCCGGCCCGGATGGCTTCCAATTTTGCAGGTGTTCAGGGGGCCGACGACTCCAGAAACGACATTGTAATCCGGGGAAATTCTCCTCAGGCATTGCTTTGGCGAATGGAAGGTATCAACATCCCCAATCCCAATCATTTTAATATCCCGGGTACTGCCGGCGGACCGGTGTCTATGATTAATAATAAGACACTGGCCAATTCGGATTTTTTTACCGGTGCCTTTCCCGCAGAGTTTGGCAACAGTATTTCAGGTTCGTTTGACCTCAGACTACGCAGTGGCAATAAGGATAAACATGAAGTGAGTGGTCAACTGGGTTTTCTGGGAACGGAATTTTTTGCTGAAGGTCCACTCTCTAAAAATCACAAGTCCTCCTATCTTTTTTCCTACCGTTATTCCACACTGGCCATGTTTAACACCCTGGGTATTGATATTGGCACTAATTCCATTCCCTACTATCAGGATATATCCTTTAAGTTCAGTTTCCCGCTGAAGAACAAGGGAGAAATATCATTCTTTGGAATGGGTGGAAAGAGTGATGTAGATATTCTGATCAGTCAGCAGAAGGAACCCGACCGTAATATTTATGGTGACAACGACCGTGATCAGTATTTCAAATCCAAGTCTGGCGTTGCAGGAGTCGCCTACAAGCAACCGATCGATGCATCCAGTTTTTTATCGGCAACGATTGCTGTTTCAGGAGAATCGGTAAGTGCCCATGATGATTATGTTTATCGTCACCTGGATGCAAACAATCAGTTCAAGCTGGATTCCCTGCAATCCATGCTGGACTACACCTTTTCCCAAACAAAAATTTCGGGATACTTTATATACTCCAAGAAAAAACAAAAGGCCGGGACATTCAGCGCCGGACTAAGCGCAGACGAGTATTTTTTTCAATTCAAAGACAGCGTCAGGAATATTGACACTACCAGTCCTGACTATTACAGCTGGCGAAGAAGATGGGACAGCCGGGGCAGCAGTCTTCTCCTTCAGCCATTTATTCAATGGAAATACAACCTTTCGCAGCGATCGGATTTGCTGATCGGACTGCACAGCCAATACTTTTCGATGACGAATAGTTTTATCCTGGCCGAACCGCGAATCGGGTACAAGCTGAAATTGAATCATCGGCAAACCATCAGCGCTGGCATTGGACTGCACAGTCAGATACAGCCGACCTATCTCTATTTCTATGGACAAACCAATGACGGCAAGGGTAATCCGGTTCCCCAGAACCTCAATGTTGATTTTACGAGGAGCGCACATTATGTCTTTGGATATGAAAAATTCCTGGGTGAGGATTTCCGGGTAAAGGCTGAAGTCTACTATCAGGATCTCTACACCGTTCCGGTAGAAAAAAGCAGTTCTTCATTTTCATTGCTGAATACAGGCGCCGGGTTCTCGCGGTTTTTTCCCGGCGCATTGGTAAACACCGGGATTGGTAAAAATTTTGGCGCTGAGCTCACCCTTGAAAAGTTTTTTAGTAATGGTTATTTATTTCTCGTGACAACTTCACTGTTTGAATCAAAATACCAGGGCAGTGACCGGATTTGGCGCGATACGGATTTCAATGGCAACTACATTTTCAATGCGCTATTCAGTAAGGAATGGCAATTTGCAAACAGGAATACATTTTCACTGGGCAGCAAAGTCACTACAGCCGGCGGGAAAAGATATGGACCCGTTGATATGACCGCTTCGGATAAACAAAAGGAAGTGGTGTATGTAGACGCAACCCGTAACTCATTACAGTTTGAGCCCTATTTCCGGACGGATTTAAAAATAAACTACAAGATCAATCGCCCCAGAGTATCTCACGAGTTTTCAATTGATCTGATTAATATTTTCGATACAAAAAATATTCTCAAGTTGACCTATGCCCCGGTTCCCGGTGATCCAACATCAAATCCGATCCGTGAAGAGTATCAACTGGGGTTCCTGCCGTTATTTTATTACAGGATTGATTTTTGAAAACAGATTCTGAAACATAAACCTGATGGATATGAAAAAAATAATGGTACTCCTTGGTGTGATCGTGATGATTTATTTTCTCACGGTATCCAAAGCGCATGCTTATCCGGTCCATAGATTTTCTGAAGTTCCGGGTGGAATAACAACTTAAGACAACACTTATGGATCCTATCGTAATCAATGTCGACAACCCAGGCTTTTTTTATTCGCTTTGCTACATAACAGCTTTTTTAACAGCCTTTATTCTCCTGACCATTGAAGGAGTAAGAAGGAAATTCTCCATGCTTTCCTGGTGGCTGGTCATGGCAACTACTTTCCTCTTTTTCATGATTGGAAGTCAGTTAATAAAATGGAATGCTTTGGACTGGCTGCAGGCTTTGGAATATCAGCGGCTTTCATACTGGCCGGGCAGAAGTGTGCTCGGTGGTATCCTGTTTTTTGTACCTGCACTGCTATTAGCCAAGCGCATTTTGAATTTCAGGCATAACGTGGTAGATACTTTTGCCTTCATGTTTCCCGCGGGACTGGCAATACAACGCGTGGGCTGTCTGCTTGCAGGATGTTGTCATGGTATTCCGGCAACATTGCCCTGGAGCATTCAATATAACAAGTCCGCCCCAGCGTTTCAGCATCAATTTGAACATGGAATAATTGCTGCGGATGCTGAGTTGCCTTTACCGGTTCATCCGGCTCAGTTGTATGATTTGATTGGTTGTCTTGCAATCCTGGTTATTCTTTCAATGGTAAGGAAAAAGGTGAAGGCTACCGGTAACCTGCTTGCCATTTCACTTTTCCTGTATGGTTTTTTTCGCTTATTCCTTGAAGAAGTGAAGGCCCAGGCAATAGAGCCTGTATACTACCTGAATGCCGTGCAAATTGCAATTCTCGTCATACTGCCTGCGCTGACTTTTTTCATTTATCGCAGAGAAAGAAATGCCACTGTCAGTACAAAGGAAATAGCCTGCACTGAATCACCTAAGCAACTGTATACTTATTCAATCGGTCTGCTCATGTTGTTCCTTTTTGTTTCCCGATGGATGAGTCTGTTTGAAATCATTTCGTTCAACCTTGTGTTATTCCCCATTTTGAGTTATTGCAGCTGGAGGACATATCACGCATTTACCATTCCGGCATTCCG
>DAOMZK010000049.1:0-10283 GCA_035438035.1 Cyclobacteriaceae bacterium
TTTTCCGATGTTCATGAATCCCAATCCTTCTCCGCGGAACATGGTGCTGTCGGCTACACCGTAATAAAGCATTCCCTGACGAACCAGTGAATCCAGCACCGTTACGGGATCTTCATATTGCAGCGCAACCTCCAGCTTCTCATTTCGCACGACGTGGTAAAATTCATTCAGCGATTGCCAGAGTTCTTTGGTAATATTATCCTGAACGGCACGCGCATTTTCTCGTGCCAGGGTCACCATGTTCAGTACAGAGTTGGGATTTTCACGGTCCACCACCATATACTGCAATACCTTGCGGCCGTTTCTTTCCATGGTGGCAATTTCTTCATCGGTCAGCGTACTGAAAATTTTCAAAACCGGTCTCCAGGTAAAATCTTCACGATCGTCTTGCGAAGAATGCTGATTCACCTTCAGCATCCTCAGCATGCCGTCGGTACGCTCCATATAGCGTGACATCCAAAACAACGAATCAGCAACGCGACTTAACATTAAATTTTAAACTTTAGGCCTTGAACTTTGAACATAGAACCTTAAACATTGGACTTAGTGTGCCAATACCCACGTATCCTTACTTCCTCCGCCCTGTGATGAATTCACTACGAGCGAACCTTCCCGTAAGGCCACGCGTGTGAGTCCTCCCGGAACAATCTCGATCCCTCCAGGTCCGCACAAAGCAAAGGGTCTCAGATCAATCCTGCGGGGTTGAACTTTACCATCGATATAGCACGGTGCTGAAGAAAGGCTGATCACCGGCTGCGCAATAAACTGCCGGGGATCTTTGAGAATCTCTTTTTTATAGTCCTCGATTTCTTTTTCCGAAGCCACGTGTCCCATCAGCATGCCATACCCTCCCGATTCATTGGTTTTCTTTACGACCATTTTATGAATATTGGAAAGCACTTCCTTTTGCTGATCGGGATTGGAAAGGTGCAACGTCGGTACATTTTTTAAAATTGGCTCTTCGTTAAGGTAGTAGCGAATCATCTCCGGCACATACACATACACCGCCTTGTCATCGGCTACGCCGTTGCCGATGGCATTGATGATGGCCACATTTCCTTTTCTGTATGCTGACAATAGACCAGAGACACCCAGCGTACTTTCAGGATTAAAAACCAGCGGGTCAAGGAAATCATCATCGACTCTTCTATAAATGACATCCACGCGTTGAAGCCCGCCAGTAGTTTTCATGTACACGCAATGATTTTCCACCACGAGATCCCGTCCTTCCACCAGCTCAGCCCCCATTAGCCGGGCAAGCGTCGTGTGCTCAAAGTAGGCCGAATTGTAAATGCCGGGCGTAAGTAAAACTACGTTGGGTGATGAAATCTGACGGGGAGACAATGCCATCAGATTCTTATAGAGAATGTTGGGATACTGCGTTACGGGCAACACATGATTTTCAGGAATAAGATCAGGAAATATCCGTTTGGTGATCTCGCGGTTTTCAATCATGTAAGAAACACCGGACGGCGTTCTCAAATTATCTTCCAGTACATAGAAAGTTCCATCCGCATCACGAATCAGGTCGATGCCCGCAATGTGCACGTAGATATCATAGGGGACATTGACGCCTTGCATTTCCCTTAAAAAGTGAGGGCAGGAATACACCAGCTCAGCGGGAACAATACCATCCTTGATGATAAACTGTTCATGGTACACATCCTTAAGAAAAAGGTTGAGCGCACGAAGACGCTGCTTGATCCCCAATTCAATTTGCTGCCATTCTGCATTTGTGATGATTCGGGGGATGACATCAAATGGAAATATCTTTTCTATTCCCTCCCCGCTGGAATACACGGTAAATGTGATGCCCTGGCTCATGAACAGTCTGCGGGCAAGTTCTTCCTTCTTGTTCAGTTCATCCGGCGGAATCCGCTGTAAGAAATCGTAAACTCCCAGGTAAGGCGACCGCACCGTGTCTGCATCATACATTTCATCCCAGACTCCCGGGCTGAAAGGATACTTTTGAAACAGGTCGGATGTTGTCATGGCTTAATTTCCTTTAAAGTACCAATCAGGAAGATAATTCTTAACTGAATTCAATAAATATTTTCCGCAATCGAGTTCTGTAAGCAGGGATTTCAATAAAAAGTGCCGACTGTCAGCCGGGCTGAATCCGGACTCCGGTGAAAGAAATGTATAGCCGTGTCAGGCACATGACAATCCTTTTGGGGTCGTTGCCGTATTTATCCATATTAAAATCAATTATTCGTCCATCCTCTAACAAACTATCTCGCAAAATACCCATGACCGATATCGATGATTATAATTTTGTGCACATTTGGAGCGATTAATTTAATATCGTCTCAGGACCGGCTGAAAAATAATAATATGCGCCAGGCATTTAATACCAGGAGATTTCAATGGAAGGTACTTCCGGCCATTATTGCATGTATGGTGATATCGTGTGGGAAAAACAAAACAGAGACTAAGGATTCACCCCTTCTTCAACAAGACCCCATTGCCAATCCATACTATTCAAGAAGTGACACGACGATTTTGAGCCTTTCTGATTCTGAATGGAAAGCAGTGCTGTCCGATAGCCTGTATCTCGTAGCGAGAAACAAAGTAACGGAAAGAGCTTTCAAGGGGAAGTACTGGAACTTCAATGGAGTGGGCACATATTATTGTGCGGCGTGTGGTAATCGCCTGTTTCGTTCGGACAGTAAGTTTGCCAGTGAGTGCGGATGGCCCACTTTTTTCGAGCCTTCACGGACGAACAGTGTAAAATATATTGAGGATCGTTCACACGGCATGGTGCGCACTGAAGTTTTGTGCGGCCGTTGCGGAGGTCATCTCGGACATCTGTTTAAAGACGGACCACCTCCTTCCTTCAACCGGTACTGCATGAATTCAATCGTGCTCGATTTTGTACCCGAGCTGAATTAAAATTTCATTTAAAAAAATAAAAGCCGGCCCACCCCTGGGCCGGCTTCACCTAACCTAAACACCCTAAGCCCGTCTGGCTTATAGAATGTGCTATTACCACTTAAGAGTCGGAGAGTAGCGTAAAGTCACAAGGGCATATTCACTATTTATTATTTGCAGAAAAGGCCGTTTTTGGCCAATACGCAAACGATTTAGGTAACTTGCCGCGTTTTTGTAAATTCCTTATCGGATAATGAACGTGACTAACTTTTTACGGATCACCCACATCCTATGAAGAAAATCTTTTCCATTTTGATTCTGGTTGTACCGGGATTTGCACCACTTTTTGCGCAAACGAACTACACTTTGCGATCGGCAATTCTCTCTGCGAAAGTCAACAGTCCCATTCTGAAGATTGAAGGATACAATGTAAATGTCGCCCAGGGAAATGTGACTACAGCGAAACTCCACACCAATCCCATCCTCAACAACCAGACATTGCAGATGACGGATTCGAAATATTTTTCTCCCGGCTCAGATCAGTTCAGCAACCTGAATCGCCAGGTGTGGTGGCAGTTGACCAAACCCTTTGTGCTTCCCGCTCAGCGCAGAAGCCGTATTGACGTCGCTGAACAACACAAGATGATCTTTGAAAAGGGATATGGCGAGGTAATCCGTAATTTCTCCTCTGACGTGGCCAACCAGTGGTTGAACGCCTGGATTATCAAATCCCGCCTCGATCTCCTCGATCAGGCTTATAATAATATTGACAGCCTGGTGAAAATCAACAAGGCGCGCTTGCGCAACCAGGTAATCACGCAAACCGACCTTATCCGTACCCAACTGTTACAGGATCAGTATCGTCTGCAGATTATCAACGCACAAAAAGATTTTAAAAACCAGATTCAGCAGTTGAAGTTCCTCATGGGATCAAAAGACAGTATTGACGTAGACCTCGATGCTGAAATTGAAACTACTGTTATTTCTGACAACATAGACACATTATTAAACAGCGCCATACGGGAACGCACGGATGTGCAAGCCGCCAATCTTGCCGTATCCATGGCACAGAGTAATATCAAATATCAGAAGTCATTGGTTTGGCCCGTGCCCGAACTCGGTATGATCTGGAACCCTCAAAACTCTGTTCCCTATCTCGGCTTTTTCGGAACCATTAAAGTTCCGCTGTTCGACCGCAACCAGGGTGAGATTGAAAAATCCAAATACCAGCAGTTGCAGGCGGAAGAAGGGGTTCGGAGCACCCAACTGAAGCTTTCCACAGAGGTGAAGGCTGCCTTTATGACCTACCAAACTGAAAAGGACAATCTGAAGAAATATGAATTGATGCTGGATCAATCCAACCAGGTGTTGGAAAATGTCCGTTATTCCTACCTCAAGGGAGGAACAACGATCATCGATTTTCTGGATGCCCAACGAAGCTGGTTTGACACACGACAACTGTTCCTGAATGCCCGCCTCTCCTACTTCCAGAGTTATATTCAATTGCTGTACGTCACGGGAATTATTAATCAATTGTAGTCATGGTAAAATTCACCGCGTTCATTTTTCTTGCTGCCGCACTCATCTCCTGTAAAAAAGAAAACGGAGATGAACATAAGCTGAAGTTTACCAAACCCAAAGTGGAGGGTAATCTCATCACTTTTAACGAAGACACTACTGCGTCCTACTTTGCCACACAGTCGATAGAAAGTTCGGATTTGCAGGCAGAATTTTCAGTTCCTGCCCGCGTCGTGGCTACCGTAATGCCGTCGTCAGAAAATCCTTCTCTTAACCTCATCCTGTTTGATAATCCTGAACTGACCACTGACTATACCCAGCTCCTGCAGCACCTGGCCAACATCAAGCAGATTGAAGAGGTTCTCATTAAACAACGTACCATAGAACTTGAGCGCGTGCTCGACTTGCAAAAACACGGAGCAGCTACCGGCAAAGATGTGCTTGAAGCTCAGTCTTTTCTCGCGATGGAAAAGACTAACCTGATCAACGAAAAATCATCACTCATTGAAGAGGAGACTATGCTGAAACTAGGGGGCTTCAGTACAGAGGCGTTGCGGCATGCCCGACCGAACATGGTGTGGGTCATTTCTGAAATCGCCGATAACCAGATCAGCAAAGTCAAACCCGGTGAAAGGTGTAAGGTTACATTCTCCTCCTTTCCCAACGAAGTTTTCGAAGGTAAAATAGATGATATCGGGGATGTGGTAGACAATGTAACACGGCTTCTCAAATTGAGGATTTCCATTGTCAATCCGGACCGGAGACTGAAAGCCGGCATGTTCGGCTCAACAAAATTCGGTCTCAAGGAGGGAAAATTCATTACCGTACCGCTCGAAGCTTTGATTACCGTGCAGGGAAAGAATTATGTATTTGTAAAAAAATCACACCTGGAATTTGAACGCCGGCAGATTTCAATAGGCCAGCAGGCAAATAATCATATTATAGTATTTGATGGCATTACTGAACACGAGGAAGTGGTGGTAAAGGGAACCATGCAACTCAAAGGTCTTTCATTTGGATATTAAATCATTCAATATGCTACAGGTTCAGATATTTTTTGACAAGGATAAATTCCGCGATGACAAACCACTCGCCGACTACATCATGGAGTTCCTGGTGGAAAACGAAATCCGCGGTGCCACTACTTTCCGCGGTGAGGCAGGGTTTGGCGAAAACCAATACATCAGCCGGCCGGGTCGCCTCTTTTCATTTGATGACCCCCCCATGCTGATCACTTTCGTCGATGAAGATGAAAAGGTAAAAAAAGTGTTGACCGCCTTGCGCAAAAAGATCAAAGGTGGCTTCATTGTGATCAATCCTGTAGAGATCTGGAAATAGAAAATGATTCGCAGTCTTCTCATATTTTCTCTTTCCAACCGGTGGATTGTCATTGCCCTGGCAGTGATCACATCCGGAATAGGCTACTACTGCTTCACGCAATTAAAAATTGAAGCCTACCCCGACATTGCCGACACCAACGTCATCGTCATCGCCAAATTCAACGGGCGGGCGGCGGAAGAAGTAGAACAGCAGGTTACGATCCCACTCGAAAGGGCACTGAACAATGTTCCCCGTGTGCTGGATCGCAGGAGCCGGACGATTTTCGGGCTATCTGTGGTCCAACTTACATTTGAAGACGGCGCCAACGATTACTTCGCCCGCCAGCAGGTCAACGAAAGGCTGGCCACCGCTCAATTGCCTGACGGTGTTATTCCGGAACTGGCACCACTCACGACTGCAGTCGGAGAAATTCTGCGATATGTTGTGGAGGCACCGGCTACATTCAGCCCCACGCAACTCCGCGACTTACAAGACTGGGTGATCCGGCCATTCCTGTTGCAGGTTCCCGGGATTGCAGACATCACCACTTTTGGCGGACCCCTGAAGCAGTTTCAAATTCTTATCTCACCTGAGAAACTGCGCAAATACAATCTCACCGTCAATAGCATTATTAGCTCTGTCGAACAGAATAACCTCAATACCGGTGGCGGAACCATACAGCGCGGGGGACAAGGCATGGCTGTACGGGGACTTGGTGCCATCAAGTCAAGTCAGGATATTGAAAGCATTGTGGTAGCCTCCTACCATGGCGTCCCTGTTTTTGTGAGGGACATTGCTTCCGTTGAAATCGGGCCGCCACCACCCTCCGGTATCCTGGGATATACATTCAAGAGTGAACACATCCAGAGCAACGGTGGCACAGAAGGAATTATCCTGCTGAGACGCGGGGAAAATCCCAGTGAAGTACTAAAGAAAGTAAAAGCCCAGATTGCAGAACTGGAAGAAAGTGAATTGCCGGAAGGCGTCAAGATCAGAACGCTGTATGACCGAAGCTTTCTCATCAATCACTCATTGGAGACGGTGGGGAAAACGCTTTTCGAAGGTGTATCCATCGTAGTTATTATTCTCGTCTTCTTCTTAGGAAGTGTCCGCTCAGCATTGGTGGTGGCCTTGACCATTCCGTTCGCCCTGTTGTTCGCCTTTATTCTCATGCGGCTCACCGGGATACCCGCCAACCTTTTGTCGCTGGGCGCCATCGACTTTGGTATTATCGTGGATGGTGCCTGCATCATGGCGGAACACCTCATCCGGAAATACCGCATTGCTTCCGCCGAAGACAAGGAACAGGGTATCATCAAAATTACACTGCTGTCCGCCCAGGAAGTGGGACGAGAAATATTTTTCTCCGTGACCATCATTATCCTGGCCTACATGCCCATCCTGATGATGTCCAGGGTGGAAGGAAAACTTTTCTCGCCCATGGCACTGACACTGGCCTTTGCCGTCATCGGATCCATGTTGTGTGCCCTTACCCTGATACCGGTATTGATTTCATTTGCTTATAAAAAAGGACTTGAAAACCTGGAGAAGCCGATCGCTCAACATAAAAATATTGTGTTGAACTGGCTGGAGGAAAAATATAAGACCGGTGTTGATAAAATTCTGGCGGCACCGAAGACGGTGGTGATTGTCAGTTTTGTGGTTGTCGCCGGTTTGATCGGCCTGGGAGGAAGTTTGGGTACAGAGTTCTTGCCTGAACTTGATGAAGGGTCTATTTTTCTGCGTTGTTTTCTTCCCGCCGGTGTGAGCATTCAGGAGAATGCGAAGATCGCCCCGGAAATCAGGAAGATAATAGCCAGGTATCCGCCCATCGACTATGTCATTACGCAAACCGGGCGGAATGATGATGGCACCGACCCCTTTCCTACAAACCGTACAGAAATTCTTGTGGGGCTGCGTGACTACCATTTATGGAGTGACACCATCAAGAAAAAAGATTTGGTTGCCCGCATCCAAAATGATTTACAGAGCCGTTTCCCGGGCGCCTTCTTTTCGACAGGTCAGCCCATCATCGACCAGGTGATGGAAATTGTTACGGGCAGCGCGGCCGATTTGGCTATTTCAGTAATTGGAGAAGATCTGGAATTCATGCGAAGCAAGGCCGACACCATCGCCGACATTGTCAGGGGAATGGAAGGCGCTGTTGCCGTAAACATAGAACAGGAAGGCAGGCAGGCTCAACTGGCTATTAATATCAACAGGCTGAATGCTGCGCGGTATGGAATCAACGTGAGTGATATCCAGGCAATGGTTGAAGCCGCCATAGGAGGAAAGGCTATCTCTGTTTTGTATGATGGCGCGAAAAGATATGATATTGTTGTCCGCTACCTCGCAGAAAACAGGAATTCACTGGAGTCCATTCAAAATCTCCAGGTCCCTTCTTCACTGGGTGCCTTGATCCCGATGTCAGAACTTGCGGACATCCGGTTCCTGGAAGGACAAACCAATATTTACAGGTTGAACGGAAAACGGATGTCAACGGTCCGCACCAACATCCGCGGAAGAGACCAGGGCGGTTTCGTCACGGAAGCAGAGAATAAAATTGAGGACATCCTGCACATTCCGAAAGGATACAACGTGATTTATGGGGGTCAGTATGAAAACCTGGAGCGCGCCGGAAAGCAGTTGTCCATCACCATTCCGCTTACCATAATCATGGTATTCGTTCTGCTCTTCTCCCTGTTCAAAAATTTCCGACATACTTTTGTGGCCATGTCCTGCATCCTCTTTGCATTGGGCGGTGGAATCACGGCCCTCTTCCTCCGCGGATATCACTTCAATGTGTCAGCCGGCGTGGGATTTGTTTCCATTTTTGGAATTTCAGTAATGGCAGGTGTACTGCTGGTTTCGGCCATCAAGAGGATGGAAGCCACGCACGAAGGCACGTTGAAGCAAATGATTGCCCTTGCCTCCTCCGAACAATTGAGAGCCATCCTTTCCATATTGATTGTCGCCATCGTTGGCCTTGTGCCGGCTGCGATTTCTTCCGGTATCGGTTCGGACGTGCAGCGACCTCTTGCCACCGTCATTATCGGCGGCCTTACGAGTACATTGATCTTTGCACCCATTGTGCTACCACCCCTGTATTATTTGTTGGAAAACCTGAGTTTGAAAAAAGCATCATGAGTACAATCCGAGTAATTATTGCTGATGATCACAAAATCATCCGTGTCGGCCTTCGGGGAATGCTGGAACGAGAAAGTGACATCGAGGTCAGTGGTGAGGCTGAAAATGGAGAAGAAGTAATGCTCCTTCTCGCACAACAACCTGCCCACGTGGTATTAATGGATATTGATTTAGGTGACACCAGCGGCATTGAAGCTACCAGTACCATCAAGAAGGCCTACCCTGCCATTCATGTCCTCGGACTTACCATGCATGAAGAACCGGGTTACATTATCAAGATGCTGGAAGCGGGAGCCAGTGGCTACCTGCTCAAGAATGCCGGGCGGGATGAGTTGCTTACCGCTATCCACACCGTTGCCAAGGGCGACAGCTATTTCAGTCAAAAAGTCTCCGCTACGTTGCTGCATGCCATCACGCAAAAGAAACCGGTGCCTGAGCCGGGTACAGCCGCGTTGGCTAAAACCCCTCTTTCTGAGAGGGAAATTGAGGTTTTAAGACTGATCGCACAGGAATTTTCAAACGGCGAAATCGCTGACAAACTTTTCATCAGCATACGAACTGTGGATACGCACAGGAGGAACCTTCTTGAAAAACTCCAGGTGAAGAATACCGTCGGGCTGGTGAAATATGCACTGGAGAAGGGAATCATCTGATTTTTCCCGCTGTCGTTTAGGTGATTCTCGTATACATTAAGTAAATCACCGGAAATTCTAAATTAGGTTATTCACTCTCGGATTGCTGCCAGGGAACGGTTCAATTTTACGGAACCTTAACCCCATTCTTATGTCGATCAGCAATCTTACCACGGCTTCGGACGAGGATCTGGTAAAAGCCATTCGCGAAGAAGACCGTCACGCTCTTGGAGAACTGTACAATCGCTTTTACAAACGCGTCTTCCACAAGTGTTATTCATTCACAAAAAATCACGAAGAGGCTTTTGACCTTGCGCAGGAAGCCCTGCTGAAAGCATTCGATAATATCCATTCCTTCAAGGGAGAATCTACCTTTTCCACCTGGCTTTATACCATCACCCACCGGCATTGCCTGGCCGCCTTGAAAAAGAAAGGACGTTTTCACTTTCATTCCATTGACGAAAGTCTCTCCGGTGAACAAGAAATAAAAAATGATTCGACAAGGCTAGCGGAAGAAGTGAGCGAACGGGCAGAACAGGAAATGATTATGTATTCTTTGATCAACGCCTTGCCAGAAAAAGAAAGGGATTTGCTGAATCTGAAATACCTGCGGGGAGAGTCTATCGAAAATCTTCAGACCCAATTGAATATTTCAGGCAGCGCAGTAAAAATGCGATTGAAACGAACACGGGAAAAACTTAACGCATTGTACGTGATGGCCGTCACCTATGGCCTTGACCAGGTACTGGAGCAAATTGAATTATTCAGTGCCAGTTAGGTGACCTTGTGATATAC
>DAOMZK010000050.1:0-10280 GCA_035438035.1 Cyclobacteriaceae bacterium
TTTCAAAGTTTGAATCGGAATCTTGAGGTAGTCAATGGGGCTGGCTGGTGATGCGAAGTGAAGAATATACTGTAGGTCACCGTCAACATGTACAAACTTGGAGACATCGTGGTGATGAAATTCAAAATCCGGAAGTGGAAAAAGATGCTGGATGTTGCGAAGTTCACCCGTAATCAGGTTATCCATGGCAATAACATGGAATCCTTCTTTAATGAAACGATCGCAGAGGTGAGATCCAAGAAACCCTGCGGCCCCGGTAATCAATATTCGTGGCTTAGGCATGGATTATTTCCCTTCCAATGCTTACGTACTTAAATCCGAGATCCTTCATATCACGGAGTTCATACAGGTTACGACCATCAAAAATTACTTTGCTTTTCATTACAGATGCCAGTTTTGCAAAATCCGGAGTGCGAAATTCCGGCCACTCCGTAGCGATAAAAATGGCATGTGCTCCTGTCGCGGCTTCATACGGGGTGGTATGATAGGATATTTTTGATCCCAAAACTTTCTTTACATTTTCCATTGATTCTGGATCGTGTGTCCGGATGATGGCGCCTTCATTCAGCAATGCCTCGATGTTGTAAAGGGCAGGGGCTTCCCGGATGTCATCGGTGTGGGGCTTGAAAGACAAGCCCCAGAAAGCAATGGTTATTCCTTTCAATGAGCCAAAATGATTTTTAATATGAGGTATAAGCCTGACCTTCTGAATGGTATTGACCTCCATTACAGCGTTCAAAATTTTAAAATCGTAGTTGCTTTCTTTTGATGCCATTGCCAGTGCGTGTACATCTTTTGGGAAACAACTTCCACCATAACCAATGCCCGGAAAAAGAAAACGTTTTCCAATTCTATTGTCTGTTCCCACACCTTTCCGCACAGCATCGACATCCGCACCCAGTTTTTCACATAGGTTGGCAATCTCATTCATGAAAGTAATCTTTGTAGCCAGGAATGCGTTGGCCGCGTATTTTGTCAACTCAGCTGAACGCACATCCATGAAAAGTATGGGATTGCCCTGTCTTACAAATGGTGCATACAATGTTTCCATAATTTTCCGCGCACGGTCTGAGGATGTCCCGATGACTACGCGATCAGGTTTCATGAAGTCATCGACGGCAACACCTTCGCGGAGGAATTCGGGATTGGAGACCACGTCAAATTCAGTTTTGGCATTGGCCTTTATCTTTTCTGCAACACGCTCTGCCGTCCCCACCGGTACAGTACTTTTATCAACGATCACGGTATAATTTTCCAGGATTCCGCCCAGTTGAGAAGCGACGCCCAGCACATATTTCAGATCCGCTGATCCGTCTTCATCAGGAGGCGTGGGCAAGGCCAGAAAAATGATCTGGGCATCCTTGATCCCTTGTTTCAAATCCGTTGTGAAGAAGAGTCGACCCTGTTTGATGTTCCTTTCAAAGAGAACATCCAAACCCGGTTCGAAGATGGTGATTTTCTTATCCGACAGTTTGGCAATCTTTTCAGCATCAATATCAATACAGGTTACGGTATTACCTGTTTCTGCGAAACATGTTCCAGTAACAAGACCGACGTACCCTGTACCAACTACAGCAATTTTCATTCAAATAGAGTTTGGAGGGTCAAAAATAGCGATTTAATGTTACCTATGGTTTACCTAACACTTGTTTGGTTCGTGGACTAACTTGCCTTAATTTTGAGGTTCACATAAAAAAATAGGTGATGCAAACGACGATGGAGAAGGTTGGAGCAGTTGATTTTGAGCCAACAGAGAATCAGCTGATGATTGCTCAGATGGGGAAGGATTTCGGAGAGAAATACATTCGACCCAACATCATGAAGTGGGATGAGTCCCAGGAATTCCCAATTGATCTTTTCCATGAAATGGGTAAGCTGGGTCTTATGGGTATTTTGGTTCCGGTTGAATATGGTGGTGCCGGATTGGGATATATGGAATACGTGACTGCACTTGTTGAGATCTCAAAAATTGATGGATCCATCGGACTCTCAATGGCAGCACACAATTCACTTTGCACGAATCACATTCTTCAATTTGGGAACGAGGAACAAAAAAGAAAATACCTTCCCAAACTCGCTACCGGTGAATGGATTGGAGCCTGGGGTCTTACTGAACCCAACACAGGATCCGATGCGGGTAACATGAAAACCGTTGCGGTGCGAGAGGGCGATCATTTTATAATTAACGGTGCCAAGAATTTTATTACGCACGGCAAAAGCGGGAATGTGGCAGTAGTTATAGCCCGCACAGGAGAAGTGGGCGATTCTCACGGGATGTCAGCATTTATTATTGAAAAAGGGACGCCAGGATTTTCTGCAGGCAAGAAGGAGAATAAGCTGGGCATGCGTGCTTCTGAAACGGCAGAATTGATTTTCATGGATTGCAAAGTGCCCGCCAGTCAGATGATGGGTAGTGCAGGAGATGGGTTTGTTCAATCGCTGAAAGTATTGGACGGTGGGCGTATTTCAATTGCCGCGCTGAGTTTGGGTATCGCCGAGGGTGCTTTTGATGCAGCCCTGCATTACTCGAAAGTCAGGCATCAATTCAACAAGCCGATATCATCTTTTCAGGGTATATCCTTTAAGCTCGCCGATATGGCAACGAAGATTGAAGCGGCTCGGCTGCTCGTCTTTAAGGCAGCGGAATTGAAAAATATGGGCAGGAGCGTCAACAAGGAATCGGCTATGGCCAAGCTCTATGCCTCGGAAATAGCAGTGGAGGTAGCCAATGAAGGAGTCCAGATTTTTGGAGGGTATGGCTATACCAAAGATTTCCCTGCGGAGAAATTTTACAGGGATGCCAAACTCTGCACCATCGGAGAGGGGACTTCAGAAATCCAGAAATTGGTCATTTCCAGGGCTATTTTGAAGTAATTTTGCAAAATTGAAGTGGTTTACGCTATATTTGCGCCCCTAACGATTATCCGATGCTGATTATTAACATTAAAGAAAACGAGTCGATTGACAAGGCCCTCAAGCGCTTTAAGAAGAAGTTTGAGAAAACAGGTATTCTGAGAGAGCTTCGCTCACGGACTTCATTTGAAAAGCCTTCTGTAAGAAGAAGGACTGAAGTTCTGAAGGCAGCCTATCGTCAAAAGCAATACGTTTCCGAGAATTACTGATAAAATTCATAGACATTTTATAAACATATCCCTCCGGGTTCTTTTTCCCGGGGGGATTTTTTTTTACATTTCTACTGTCGCCGGGATGGTGTAGTAGCATGATTGATTCCTTCCTGAATTATCTCCGTTTCGAGAAGAGGTTTAGCCCTCATACCATCGTTTCTTACCAGAATGACCTGAATCAATTTGATATTTTTCTGAAGGAGAATTACGAGGAGTCTCCGCAATCCGCCAGTTACGCGATGGTTCGTTCATGGATTGTTCAGTTGGTAGAACAAAAATCCGATCCCCTCACGGTCAACCGTAAAATTGCAAGTCTACGCAGTTACTATAAATTTTTACTTCGGCAGGAAGTGATCAGCAAAGACCCGATGGTCAAGATCAAAGTTTTAAAAACCAAGAAGAAGCTGCCGCATTTTGTTAAGGAGCCTGACATGGTGACGGTACTGGGGGAAGAGCAGTTTGAAAACACCCATGAGGGCTGGCGTGAACGCCTGGTTTTGGAATTGCTATATGGAACAGGTATGCGTCTCTCTGAATTGATCAACCTGAAGGAGAATCAGGTTAACCTTCATGAACAGACCATTAAGGTTTTAGGAAAACGGAACAAGGAGCGCGTAATACCTTTTTCAGATGCGCTTGTGCCTTTGATAAAAAATTACCGCAGCGTCAGGAATAAGGATGTGGCTGTACGAGATCACGGCCTTTTGATCGTTAATGATACAGGCGGACCCTGTTATTCAATGCTGATCTACCGGATTGTAAAGAAACGTCTGGGCAAATTCCCGTCGGTTGAGAAACGCAGTCCTCACGTATTGCGGCATACTTATGCGACCCACTTGCTGAACAAAGGCGCAGAGATCAATGCGGTCAAGGATTTATTGGGCCATAGCAGCCTGGCGGCCACTCAGGTGTACACCCACAATTCAATGGAGAAATTGAAAAAAGTATTTGACCAGGCACATCCAAAAGCATAAAAATGAAAAAGCATTTCCAGGTAATTGTTTCACTTAAATTTTAAAGTTTATGAAATTACAAGTTCATTCCATCCACTTTGATGCAGATCAAAAACTGATTGATTTTATTCAGCAACGTGTTGACAAACTGCATACATTTTACGACCGTATGGTTGATGGTGAAGTATTTCTCAGAATCAACAATGAAGGTATTGACAACAAAACAGTAGAAATAAAATTGAGTGTTCCGGGAAGAAAACTGTTTGCCAAGGAACAGGCACGCACCTTTGAAGCTGCCGCGGATTTGGCCACTGAGGCCCTGACTGCTCAGCTAAAGAAGTTTAAAACGCGGATAAAGAGCGGACGAGTATAAATGAAAAAGGCCCCTGAAGAAACAAAGTGTTCTTCAGGGGCCTTTTTTTATTTCAATTTGAAAGATTTTTTCACCTTGTCAACATAATCCAGTTTCTCCCACGGGAACAATTCCACCTTCACTTTCTTTTCAAAGCGTTTCCCCTTGCTAAACACTTTTTCCACTACCTGTGGATTTCTTCCCATGTGACCATAGGCTGCCGTTTCAAAATATATCGGGCTGCGTAAGTTGAAGCGCTCCTCAATGAAGTAAGGGCGCATATCAAAAAGGGCTGAAATCTTTTTTGCAATTTCTCCATCCGTCATCTTCACCTTGGATGTTCCGTATGTATTGACATAGAGTCCGACGGGCTGGGCTACACCAATGGCATAGGCAACTTGTACGAGGACTTCATCGCAAACTCCGGCAGCCACCATATTTTTGGCAATGTGACGGGTGGCATACGCTGCGGAGCGATCTACCTTCGAAGGATCCTTACCTGAAAATGCGCCGCCGCCGTGTGCGCCTTTTCCACCGTATGTATCCACAATAATCTTGCGACCGGTCAAACCCGTATCACCATGGGGGCCACCGATTACAAATTTTCCTGTGGGATTAACATGGTATTGGATATCGGAACCAAAAAGATTTTGGATGCGCCTGGGCAAACCCTTCTTTACTCTGGGGGTTAAAATGTTCACCACATCTTCACGGATTTTTTTCAGCATGGCGGCATCTTTATCGAAGTCATCGTGTTGTGTGGAGATTACGATGGTATCAATACGCAGCGGTTTCCCTTCATCACTATATTCTATGGTTACCTGTGATTTGGCATCGGGACGGAGATAGGTCATCACTTTTCCCTCTTTGCGAATGGCTGAAAGTTCGCGCAAAAGCAAATGGGCAAGGTCCAATGGAAGCGGCATGAAATTATCCGTTTCGTTAGTGGCATAGCCGAACATCATACCCTGGTCACCGGCACCCTGGTCCTCTTTTTTCTTGCGTTCAACACCCTGGTTAATATCTGCTGATTGTTCGTGGATCGCGGAGAAAATTCCGCAACTGTTGGCCTCGAACATGTACTCACTTTTCGTATAGCCTATTTTGCGAATTACTTCACGGGCGATATCCTGAACATCAAGATAGGCCTCGGATTTCACCTCTCCGGCGAGGACGACCTGGCCCGTAGTTACCAGCGTTTCGCAGGCAACCTTTGAGTTGGGATCATAAGCGAGAAAATAATCAATTAGAGCATCCGATATTTGGTCCGCAACCTTGTCGGGATGCCCTTCTGATACGGATTCTGAGGTAAATAAATAGGCCATTGGTTTTGAAAATATTTGTTAAAGGGCGCAAAGATAATGAGGTTTCAGAATTTCACCGAAACACCTATAATGAAGCCAAAAAGAGGAAAATAGCAGGGGCTTTCTCAAACTGAACCTTAGCGTTTTTCCAGACTGAAACAGGTTGTGATACAATTTTTTCATCCTGTCCGGTCAGATTATAACACACGCAAAGGCGTGTTTCCGGAGAGAGATTTTTGATGAGGTGCGCCAACAAGCTATTATTCCGGTAAGGTGTTTCAATGAAGATTTGCGTCTGGTTCTCCTGCCGCGATTCTTGCTCCAATAACCTGATCATTTTAATAATTGCAGCATTGTCTACAGGTAAGTATCCATGAAAGGCGAACTTTTGTCCATTCAGACCTGACGCCATAAGCGCCAGAATAATGGACGATGGCCCTACCAGCGGAGTAACCTGGATTTTATTTTTGTGAGCGTACTCCACTGCCAGCGCTCCCGGATCCGCCACTCCAGGACAACCGGACTCGCTCATGACGCCAAGGTTCTTGCCATTCAGCAATGGCCTGAACAATTCCGGGAGAAATTCCTTTTTTGTGTCCTTGTCTAAAACGTCGAAGTGAAGCTCCTCAATTGAATTATGAATTTTTAAACTGCTGATGTAACGTCTTGCTGTCCTGATATTTTCGCAAAGGAAATGAGTGGTGCTCTGAATAGCCTCAAGTGTTTGCTGAGGGATTACAGCAAATTGCGTATCCTCGGCAATAGGCAATGGAATAAGATAGAGTTTGCCTTTCATTGAATTCAATCAACAACCTTGCTCATGACTTCAGTTTTAGTCCGAAGACACCAATGATTTTCTCTTTCAGTATTTTTTTTATTTCTTCCATTGGAATTTCTCTCCCAAGTTCTTTGGCCATTGAGGTGACAGCCTTGTCATTGATACCGCAGGGTACGATATAATCGAAATATTTCAGATCAGCATTTACATTCAATGCAAGTCCATGAAGGGTAACCCAACGGCTCATTTTCACACCCATCGCACAAATCTTTCTCGCCGTGGATTTTTGTTCCGGATCAATCCAAACACCGGTCAGTTTATCAATTCTTCCGCCTCGAATGCCATATTCATGCAAGGTCAAGATCACCGCTTCTTCCAGTGACCGCATATATTGATGAATGTCAGTAAAAAAATTTTCGAGATCCAAAACGGGATACACCACCAGTTGTCCCGGCCCGTGATAGGTAATATCTCCGCCACGGTTTGTCGGAATAAAATCAGCCTGAAGTGATGGTAAGTCTGCCGGTTTGACTAAAAGATTTTTTTCATCGCCCGTTTTGCCCAAGGTGAAAACATGCGGGTGCTCACAGTAGATGAGAAAATTTTTAGTAGCAGTCTGATGATCGTTGTCTTTTGAACGATTTTCAACCTTTATGGCCACGGTCTCATTAAGGAGGCGAGTTTGAAAATCCCACGCTTTTTGATACCCGATCATCCCCAGATCGATAAACTCCGTTTCCCGGTTGATGTTGATATTCACTTTATTTTGACCAGCTCATTTTTTAGAAAATCTATTGCTTCAACAGGATCGGGATCGATCTGGTTCTCTTTGGCGAGAAAATAGGAGATCCAGTCGGTGAGATGAATGAGGTAGTAATATTGTTCAAGCAGAGAAGCCCCTTCAGCCACAATATTGATAATTGAGCCGGCTTTCTTTTCAAAAATTTCTCTGCAGATTTCCAATCGTTTTTCTACGCGCTGATGATCGTGATCGGAATACAGATAGATCACCTGTGCCTGGTGCAGAATATTTTCCGGGAAACGCCATCCGGCGATTTCATTGTGATTCATTTCCGGAAACGTATTGACATGTGCCAGTTGTTTGGCGTTTTCATTTAGCTGCTGCTGGAATCGCAGTGCCATGGCGTGCAATCGTCCGTCGCAATAAATAATGGGAAATTTCCCTTTCAGCTTTTTCGCAATGAGTTCGGCTTCAGCCTGAATGGCTTTCTCACCACGGTCCAGATATTCAATGGAGTTCTCTGTTTCCTTAATAAAGGCCGCACCAATCAGGTTATTGTGATACAGCGAATAGAGAAGAGAGACCACCATGTAGCCAATCAGGGCTCTCGGACTTGAAAATCCGTCAGGTAAATGTATGTAGAGAAAATTGTACTCTTTGGACAGTTCCAACATCTTGCCGCCCGAAGTAATACAGATGATATGCGCCCGTTTCAACATCGCTTTTTCTACGGAAGCCAGCGTTTCTTCCGTGTTGCCGCTGTAGGAGCAGGCAATAAAAAGTGTGTGAGGACTTACAAACTGGGGGATATTATATCCTTTGCAGACGGTGATGGGAATGGGGATTCGACCGAAAGTTACCGACTCAATCAGGTTGGCACCGATACCACTGCCGCCCATGCCGGTGATCAGAATGTTGCGGATATCGGTTCCCTGTCTTACCATATCGACAGCCTGCCCTATGCGCAAGGCATCAGACAATTGTCGTGTAAATCCCTCAATCAGTTTTTTCATTCGCCGTTATCAGCAATCAAAGGTATGGCATGACAGATAAAATCAAAAAAGGTGATGAAGGTGAAGAAATGGCAGCCCAATTTCTTCAGCAAAAGGGATTTGAAATCCTGGAACGCAATTATCGCTTCAAGAAATCAGAGATTGACCTGATTGTAAGGAAGGATAACTGGCTTGTGTTTGTGGAAGTGAAACTGAGGTCATCTACCGCTTTCGGATTCCCCGAAGAATTTGTGGACTACCACAAAAAGAAGATGATTTTCGCAGGAGCACTGAACTACATGATTGAAAACGACTGGCAGGGAAATGTGCGTTATGATATTGTAGCCATTCATTTATCAGGCACTGAACCTGACATCCACCATGTGGAAGATGCTTTCTATTGACTACTGCCCTTTGTTTGAAGAATAAATTTCACGGCCCTTGTCATCCCATTCTTTTCTCACGAATGGTTTGTAGGTTTCATCAAATGGTTCCTTCGGGTAACTCAGAATTTTTTTTCTCTTTCCATTGGGATAGTTTTCGATCCAGTCACCCACTTTGACACCCCACCTGTACTCACCCGTTACGGCCACAGTTCCATTTTCATGAAACAGAAAGTAAAATCCTTCTCGTTCATCAATCTCCACAGGAATCATCTCTTTTACTTTTTTGTGCTCCACCGCATCATAGTAGGTGACGAGTGATTCTTTGGGCCAGCCTTTATAGTATTTATCCTTGTCATCAAGGAGGTTGTTGCGATCGTATTTCATCCATCGGCCGTGGCGTGTTCCCTTGTAGTATATTCCTTCTTCGAGCAAAATGCCGCCCTGTAATCTTTTGTACGGTCCGTGCAGCAATACTCCCTTGGCCGGATCAAAGTTTGCGGTCTTTCTTACTTCACGTCTGGTGAAATCATACCAATAAATATCCCGGACAAAAATAGAGGGCTTTTCAGGGGTCTTTAAAACATAAAAGAGTTCAATGGTGGTTTTGTCTCCCAGCCCTTTCCGTGTGTAACCCTTCTTGGTTTTAATACCATAGAAAGTATTCTTCCTGGGTTTTTTCTTCTTGGAAACTATTGGCTCCGATGTTTTTTCATCCAACTCAAGAAGTTTGAAGGGCTTATCGGTTTCAAAAGTGTATTGACCCTCTACCCCAATAGGGACAACTTCTTTTTTAACCTGCGCCCTTGTAAAGAGCGGCAGGAGAAACAATAGAATGAGTAGAAAACGGGTCCCCATAGTATTCAGAACGAAATTAGGGAAAGATTATTATTGAATTCCAGATTCTAGTCCCGATCCGATTCGAAGCATGTCAGGCTGAGCTTGTCGAAGCCTATTACAAAATCTTCTTAAAGCATTGGTGTCGCCCTTCGACTGCGCTCAGGGTGACTATGATGGCTATTCCCTTCTTACGATGCCATCTCTACGCTTCTCTTTATAAAATTCGTCAAATCCGCGCCTGTCAACATCCCCTGTGATAACAATGCCAGATCGTACGCTTGCTTGGCAAAAGCGGTTTGCTGCTCTTCATTTTCAGCCTTCAAAATCTTCTGGGCCATTTTATGATTGCTGTTGATAGAAACGGAAAATTGATCCGGCATATTTCCCATGAAGCTGTACATGCCGCCCCCTCCTCCGGTTTTTGCCATATCTTTCATGCGGCGTGCCCATTCACTCATGGTCACGGTTACCGGCATTTGATCCGGCGCCATGGAATCGATGGTTACGGTCATCGCGGGATTGCCAATGGCTTTGTCAAAAATGGCTTTCAGTTTTTCCTGGTCTTCTTTGCTCAATACGCTCTCAACATTTTCATCTTTTACGATGAGCTTGTCGATCGTATCACTGTCCACTCTTCTGAATTGTGTCTTATCCAGCTTTTGTTCGAGCGTGTTGATGAAGTGACTGTCGAGCACGCCGTCCAGCACCAGCACATCATATGCTTTCTGGTTGGCGGTTTCGATGAAACCGTGTTGCTTGCCGGGATCAGAAGTGTATAAATAAATCTGATTTTTTTCTTTGTCCGTCTGAA
>DAOMZK010000051.1:0-10280 GCA_035438035.1 Cyclobacteriaceae bacterium
ATTTACAACAACAGCTTTACACACAAGTTCAAAGGAGACCTGATGGGCAAGGTGAAAATGCTGGACATTGAGGATAACATGCTGGGCCACCTAAAAACGGGTGACTTTGAAGGATTTATCAAACTGGGAGCACAGTTTGCAGACGTTGTTTCTTTCGCCGGAGACAATAAAAAACTGGAAGGATTAGTTAAAAAGCTTAAAGAGAAGAAAGTTGAAACCATCGAGAAGGACGCTAACTACACGGAATCATTTTACAACCTCTATACTGAGTTGGCGGGGTAAACCGTCGGTTATCATCTTATTTTTTGTTGTTCTTCTCCTTTCCTGCAAGGACGACCTTTCCTATATCGGTTTTCAACGGGATCCCCGGTTGCATACCCGATATGTTGACATTCCCCTTGATGCCAGTGTGCTTCAGTTCAGAAACGTCGCTACACAAAATGACGTGTCTACCGTTGCCCCGAAGCTGATGTTCGGTAAATTCGATGATCCCAAATTTGGCGTAATGGATGTCCGTGCTTACACCAATTATGCCCCACCGCTATTTACCCCAACACCTACGGCAGCCGCTACAGTTGATTCTCTCGTACTGCAAATAGTATTTAATTTTTACCGGTACGGATCACCAACACAGGGCCAGCAACACCTGCAGATTTTTGAAGTACTCGATACCATGCGGTCAGACTTCCAGTATTTAGAAGGACTTGACACCGTACGGTCAACAGCCTCTTATTTCAATGGGTCTTCAGTAGCCATTTCTTCAACACCTGTCGGCGATGCGACTTTTGATGTTGACCCTGATTATTTTGATACTTCTTACCCTTTGATGTTTGATTCCGATACCACCAACAATGCCTTCTACCGGTT
The DNA here is from genome assembly GCA_035438035.1 of Cyclobacteriaceae bacterium. Lineage (GTDB taxonomy): Bacteria > Bacteroidota > Bacteroidia > Cytophagales > Cyclobacteriaceae > ELB16-189. Next base: position 868 of record DAOMZK010000051.1, read on the forward strand.
ACGCATAAAAATCACTTCGCCAACGCTTGCCAACAACCTGTTAAATGACATGGTTAACAACCCTGACATTATCCGAGACTTTTCAAAGTTCAGCGGAAAATACAAAGGCCTTGCTTTTGTCATGAACTCAGGGGATCAAATCCTCGGCATCAATCCGGCATTCACACTGCCATCACCGACTTCAAAAAACATGAAGTTGATTCTTTATTATACGGATGCCGGTGTACAGACCCAGGCTGACTTTTTGTTTGCTTCGGCAACGAATTATACTTCCGGTCAACAAAATCCAGTGACGAGTTTCACCTCACTTAACAGCAATTATGGCGCCACCACCCTCAACGGAATTACACCCCATGTTGATTTTGTTCCGACTGACAAGTATTTTGTTCAAAGTGGTACAGCGCTGGTGACAAAACTTAATCTGATCAATTGTTATAATTACATGGATACTATTCAGAACGCAATTTTCAGTTCTGCTGAACTTGTGTTGAACAATACTTCCACCCACCCTCCGCAACGGGTGCAGTTCCGTGTACTGGATAAGAATAACCAATTCCGCAGTCCCTATATCGATTCGCTCCTCAATGGTATCGTTGCACCGGTAGCCGATCCTTACTTTTTAAAAATGTCATCTGTACTGACCTTTGGCACTGCAAGTTCGCCCACAACGGATATTAACACCGACGCCGGTGTGGTCCTCCCGGTCTTCAGTGATACCTATCAGGTAGCCAATATTTTTCTCACCAATTTTTGCCAGGCTGCCTATAAATATCAATCTGACCCCCGAAGGATAAATTCATTTTGTCTCATGGTTCAACCTTCAGAATTCCAGACTACTGTGAATACCCTTATTTTCGATAAGGGTATTACCCTAAGACTTTACTATTCGGTCCCGATTATCAAAGTTCAATGACATGTGTGGCATTGTAGCATATGTGGGTCACCGCCAGGCAAGTGATGTTATCATCAAAGGACTCAAGCGCCTGGAGTACCGCGGCTATGACAGCACCGGCATTGCCTTGTTGAATAACGGACTCAATATCTACAAGAAAAAAGGGAAAGTATCGGAGCTCGAAGCATTTCTGAAGGGACAGGATTTAAAAAGTCATATTGGCATGGGACACACCCGCTGGGCTACGCATGGTGAGCCCAACGATGAAAATGCCCATCCTCATTATTCCGCTACAAAAAAACTGGCCATTATTCACAATGGAATAATTGAAAATTATGCTTCCCTCAAACAGGAACTCGTTCGCAAGGGTCATCAATTTTTAAGCGAAACCGATACTGAGGTTTTTATTCATTTCATCGAAGACATCCAGGAAAAAGAAAAATGCCTACTGGACGAAGCCGTACGGCTCGCGCTGACAAGAGTAATCGGCGCATACGCTATTGTGGTGATGTCTTTTGAAAATCCCAACCTGTTGATCGCAGCCCGTAAAGGCAGTCCGCTTGTTTTGGGCGTGGGTAAGGGTGAATTTTTTATGGCCTCGGATGCTACCCCTATTATCGAGTACACAAATGAAGTAGTCTATCTTAATGACCAGGAAATTGCGATTATCGACAATGGTAAACTTACCATCAAGAACGTCGCCAATCTTCCGCTCACCCCTTACATTCAAACAGTAGACATGGAATTGGAAGCCATCGAAAAAGGAGGCTTCGAACATTTCATGCTCAAGGAAATATTTGAACAGCCCCGGTCCATTATGGATTGCATGCGTGGACGGCTCGACTCAGCTTCCAACCGGCTGATCCTCGGCGGCCTGAGAGAGTACATCAATAAGCTAGTGCACGCAGACCGGATTATGATCATTGCCTGTGGAACATCCTGGCATGCCGGTCTCGTTTCAGAGTATTTCTTTGAAGAGTTTTGCAGAATTCCCACTGAGGTGGAGTATGCTTCAGAATTCCGTTACCGCAATCCTGTAATACGAGAAGGCGATGTGGTGATTGCCATTTCCCAATCAGGCGAAACGGCCGATACCCTGGCTGCCATCGAACAAGCTAAAACGAAAGGGGCCATTATTTTCGGTGTATGCAATGTGGTGGGTTCATCCATACCACGGGCAACACACGCCGGAGCTTACACTCACGCGGGGCCTGAAATTGGCGTGGCGAGTACCAAAGCGTTTACCGCACAGCTCACGGTGCTCAATATGATCGCATTGATCGTAGCCCATAGAAAAGGAACCATCACAGAACAGAAATTCCATGAGGTGCTCGTGGAGATGGAGCATATTCCATCGAAGATTGAAAAAGTATTGAAACTGAACTCGGAAATCCAGTTGATCGCGGAAGAGTTCAAAGACGTTCGTAATTTTCTTTACCTGGGCAGAGGCTATAATTTCCCGGTGGCACTTGAGGGTGCGTTAAAGCTGAAGGAGATCTCCTACATCCATGCAGAAGGATACCCGGCTGCAGAAATGAAACACGGCCCTATTGCACTGATTGACGATGAGATGCCAGTAGTCTTTATTGCCACGAAGGACAGTTCGTATGAAAAAGTGGTCTCCAACATCCAGGAAGTAAAAGCAAGAAAGGGTCGCGTCATTGCGGTAGTGACGGAAGGCGATACGCAAATTCCCAGTATGGCGGAATTTGTGATCGAGGTGCCGGCTACAATTGAGCCCTTGATGCCGATGGTTTCTGTCGTCCCGCTTCAGCTACTTTCCTATCATATCGCTGTCATGCGCGGATGCAATGTCGATCAGCCCCGTAACCTGGCGAAATCGGTGACGGTGGAATAATAACGGAGGACGGCTTTTCTTACCCCTACCGCGTACTCGTAACGTTCTGTATTACAATAGAAACGGTTTTAGTTATTGATAAAAATTGCCATAACACTTGATGCCAGTGAAGCAAAACTTTACCAAAAAGGTAGTTCAATTCATGGTGGATAGATCCTATTCGCCGTTAATCCTGTATTTAATTTTAGCGCTGTTTGTAAGTTTTCAAAATTATTTACTTCCGCCAAAAATGTATGGCGGGGGCCTTCACACGGAGTACAACAACTATCTGATTTTTAAAGAGTCATTTTTTCATCTTTTGCATGGCCAGGATCTTTATCAGGCCTATCCTCTGGAGCATTGGGATTTATATAAATACAGCCCAACGTTTTCCTTATTTTTTGCGCCTTTTGTAGTACTGCCCGACTTCCTGGGACTGATCCTTTGGAACATGCTGAATGTTCTTGTTTTGTTTTGGGGAGTCCGGCAAATGCCAGGTTTGAGTCTCTCGCAAACGTCAAAAATCTTTCTCTTTGTTATCGCTGAGCTATTGACAGCGCTCGAGAACACGCAAAGCAATATTATGATGGTGGGTTTGCTTATAGGAGGAATTGCATTGATGGAACGCAAAAATTACCTGGCAGGCATTGTGTGTTTAATGGCAACTGTCTTCATAAAGATTTTTGGTCTCATCGGTTTTGGGCTCCTGCTGTTTTATCCATTTAAAAAGAAAATGGCGTTATATGGAATAATAACTTTTGCTATTTTTCTATTGATTCCATTGACGATAGTGTCGGTACCTCAACTCATTAAATCATATGAGAGTTGGTGGAATTTATTGATCCATGATGGTGATGTTGCAAATTGTCTTTCAATCAGCTGCTGGATAAAATCCTGGTTTGGCTTTGAGGTCGACAAAAAAATAGTTTGGTTACTGGCGTTTATTCCTCTGGCAGCGCCTTTCTTACGACTGAACCTGTACGCTTCTTTTGCCTATCGGTTAAATGTTTTGTGTTGTACATTATTGTGGATGGTGATATTTAATCACAAAGCAGAATCTCCGGGATTTATCATAGCAGTTTGCGGGGCAGCGCTATGGTATTTTTCCCGACCACGGGGAACAATTGACGCTATTCTTATAATCCTGGTCTTTGTGTTTACCACATTAGCGCCCTCCGACATATTCCCAGGCATTGTCCGTGAAGAATATCTTACGCCTTTTAAAATTAAACTGGTGCCTTGCCTGCTATTGTGGATTAGAATTGTATTTGAAACGCTTTCATCTAACGCATGGCAGCCGGAAAACAATGAATTGCAAGCAACCTAAATTTGTAAGAATTTTAATAACTAATTCAGTTAAAGACTCGAATAGTCGAACTTCCATAATGAGCATCGCTTAGTTGAAGTCTTTAATGCTTGTTGCGGATTCTCTCTGATTAAAATTGTGAAATTTGTCCATCTTTGACTCAATATACCAAGCAGTGAAGTGAGACACATCCAAATAGTTTTTCAAATCGCACTCTATGTGATAGTTCTTTGTTCGGTTTCCTCCTGCAAACCTTCCAAAAAGCCCATGCTGGTACAGCCTTCCTGGAGGTTCAGTGATATTCATTCACCTTCGCCAGATTCGGCGGTATATTCAGCATTGATCAATAACCGTGTTTTCCTCACCGATCAGATACTTAAGTTTAATGAGGATAACACCTTTGCATCCTTCTTTCCGGATCCACAAATGAATTCAACGGGGAACTGGGAGATGAATTCAGATGAAACTAAAATAACCCTGTTCATTAATGGGGGTAAATCTACCTGGGACGTTCAGACCCTGAACGAAACCACTTTTGAAATAAAGCGTCATGACGATACACTGGATGCAGATTTGATATATCGGTACACTTTACAATAATCCATGAACCTGTCAAGAAATATTTTCATCCTGTTGTGCTGTGGTGCATTGGGGTTTGCTGCCAGTGGTCAATCTGTCGGTCGAAAACTTATTTTGCGTGACGAGGGCCTTTCTCAACTCAGCTATGTTGACTTGTCTGCTCCGGAGAAGAATTGGATTGTACCCATTCCACCCGGCCGGGATTTACAATTGACAGGTCGTGGACGCGTTCTCATTGGAACCGGAACGGGTTATGAAGAAAGGGAAATTAGCACGGGGAAAAAAGTAAACGAACTCACCGCTTTCACGGGTACACTTTCTGCACACCGGCTTCGCAATGGCAATACCCTTCTTGCAGGACTAAACTGGCAAGGCAAAGACGGAATGGTCCTGGCGGAAATTGATGAAGGCGGAAACACAAAAAAACTATTGCATTTTCCACAATTCAACTATGTCCGTCTCGTCAGGGAAACGCAGACAGGAAATTTTTTAATCACCGCCGATTCAGTAGTATTTGAAAGCGATGCAACCGGTAAAATTCTGTGGCGTGCAATCATAAAATGCAAGAGACAACCGCATTCATGGCAGGCGCTGCGTATTTCCAATGGAGAAACCATAGTCAGCAGTGGATTTGCCGCCAACTTTCAGATTTTTGATACGGCGGGGAAGCCCGTCCGATCCATCACGGCACCTGAGGAAGTACACCCCTATTTCTTTGCTGGATTTCAAATTCTGAAAAATGGCAATTTGGTCGTCGCCAACTGGCAAGGTCATGGAGCGGGCTTTGGTGCCAGCGGAATTCAACTTTTGGAATTCTCACCGGAAGGAAAAATGGTTTGGTCGTGGAAACAGGACGCGGCCCAATACTCATCTCTGCAGGGAGTCATCGTTCTTGATAATCTGAACACAGACCTCCTTCATGTAGAAGGGGTTAATGGTGGGCTCATCCCCGTGAAGGGAAAATAAGCCCCGATTTCATTAGGGAAAATAGGTAAACAGCATTCCATTCTGGCCCACTGTCCATCCTCTGCCTGATTTCATACTAATGGCATACAAGTCTCCGATGATATTAGGTGAAGAGGAGTACGTCCAATCATTGCCACCATCGGTAGAAATCAGGAGGGCTGCGGTCCCGCAAATAAAAACATAGCTTGCATCCCCGTGCTGAACGGCAAACAGGTCATTGCTTACTCCTGTTGTCAACGACAACCAGCTTTGTCCGCCATTGCTGCTGTACAATATCTTTCCACTCAGTCCTACAATCACTCCATTGCTACCATAAAAGGAAACGCCCCTGAGATTATTGGTAACACCTGAAGCCACAGAAACCCAATTCGCGCCTCCATTAATGGTACGTAAAATCAATCCGCCGTATCCGGTGGCTACCGCTACGGTTTCGCTAATCATGAAAACACAGGTAATATCATTCGTAACGCCGGTAGTTTGCTTTATCCAGTTGGTTCCTCCATCAATAGTTTTGAGAATTGTTCCATTGACCCCCGTGGCCATTCCGACCAGGGCATTGTAAAAATAAACATGTGTAAGATGATCCGTGACACCGCTGGATTGTGGGATCCATGTCCCTCCACTATTGGTAGTCCTTAAAATCAAACCCGACTCCCCTACACAGGTGCCGGTTGTTTCGTCAAAGAAATAAATATCCCGTATAAATTTTGATGTGCCACTGAATTGGGTGCTCCATGTATTTCCTCCATCCAGGGTGGAGAATATTGTGCCCCCGGTACCGCACATCCAGCCTTTTGCATTATTAATGAAAGAAACGCCCAGTAAAGTCTGCGATGTATTGCTGTTCAGAGATTTCCAGACTGTTGGTTGGTTAATTACTCCTCCCCCAGAGTCCGATCCACAACCCACACAAAACAGAAGCCCGGTAATCACGAGTACAGTGGCAGTAATTTTCATTTGATTATTGAATTGTCAATTGATACGATATCCATTGCGGTAAGTAACACTAATATCCGGCTTCCCGATCTAACATTTCACAACTGCGATAACGCTCATCTCCTGTGTCTTCGTACACTGCCTTCAGCAAATGGTAAATGTTTTCTATTCCAATCATTTTCCCCCAGGCAAATGGCCCCTGAGGATAATTCGTGCCCAAAGTCATGGCCAGGTCAATATCTTCCTTTGTGGCAATCCCTTCATTGGCGGTGCAATACGCTTCGTTGATAATCATTCCGATTACCCGCGGGGTGACCAGTCCTGTCTGGTCTGCCACAACCTGATACCCGGTTCCCAATGCGTTACAAATCTCGGATAACTTTCCCTTTTCCGCTTCCTTTTGCAGGCATATCTCCAACACTTCGCGGTTCAAAAAAGTTGGTATACCACAAAAACCAAAAAAAATATTTGAAGATGGCTGAATCTGCTTGGTCAATCTTTTCAAACTTTTGGTTGCCATCCCTAAAAAAATAACGGGAGCAATCGTCTTCTGGTACATTTTCATCTGACCGGGGTCATTTTCAACAACGAAATCGAACACCACTTCATTTACCTGAAAAAATTTCCGGGCTTCAGTGTGATTGTGAGCCCGTGTGTACACGTTTTTTGAACCAAATTTAAGTCTGGTCTCCTCAAGATTGGGTTCCGATCCGATAATCAGGATTTTCATCTGACAATAGTTCGACGTTCTGGTTTTTCTGATCTTTGGTCAAAAGTAACATAACCCGCTATGTCAAAAAATGTAATTTATTCGGCCCTGGCTCCTGAACCCATCGGTCCTTACAGTCAGGCCATTCAAACCGGCAACATGCTTTTTATTTCCGGCCAGGTAGCCATTCAAAAACCTTCGGGCAATGTAATCACCGGTAATATCCAGGAAGAAACCCATCAGGTAATGAAAAATCTCGGAGAAATTCTGAAGGCCGCCAATATGGATTTCTCTCACGTGGTAAAAAGCACCATTTTCCTCAAGGACATGAACAATTTTCCGAAAGTCAATGAGGTGTATGGCTCCTATTTTTCAAGTCAGCCTCCTGCACGGGAAACAGTAGAAGTGAGCAGACTGCCCAAAGATGTGAATGTTGAAATTTCCTGCATTGCGGTGAAGTGATTTCACTTCTTCCACACCATCACGAGACCGTGGTTTTGCCTAAACCAGCGAACGAGGTGTATCAAATTCTTTACGGTGCCACATCGCACAATCTTTTTGTACAGGCAGACGAAAATAAACTTTTCTTTAACGGTTGGGTCCGGGAAACACGATTCAGGATTTCCCTCCGGCAGCAAAGAGCCAATCACTATGTTCCCCTTATCACGGGCCAGATTGAATCCACCTCAACGGGTTGCCTGCTTTTTCTTGATTATAAATTGTTTCCAATGACCCGGCTGCTGTTGACTTTGTGGACGTTGTTACTGTCAATGGGTTCACTGGCAGTATGGTATCAGACAAAAAATATCTTCGTTTTGCCTTCTGGCATTGGCATTATCACACTTATCCTCTTTGTCGCTCATTCCAATTTTTCTTTGCAACTAAAACTCACACAAACCTCCCTTCATAATATTCTCGTCTGACGGTCAGGCGACGGGATTTTGTACCTTTGAGCCCATTCCAGATTGAAAAAATGAGAGAAGTTCGTGTGCGATTTGCTCCGAGTCCAACCGGTGCCCTACATATCGGAGGAGTTCGGACGGCTTTATATAATTATTTGCTTGCGCGAAAGCATGGCGGAACCATGATTCTCCGAATTGAGGATACTGACCAGAACCGCTATGTACCCGGTGCAGAACAATACATTCAGGATTCACTCTCCTGGGCAGGAATAAAAATTGATGAAGGCGTTGGTCCCGGAGGACCCTATTCCCCCTACCGGCAATCAGAAAGAAAAGATTTGTACAGCCAGTACACCACACAACTTCTCGACGCCGGTCACGCCTACTATGCGTTTGATTCCGAAGCAGAAATTAACACCATGCGCGAAAGATTGAAAGCGCGCGGCGATCAGCAACAGCATTACAATAGTGTGTCCAGGATGGAGATGAACAACTCACTGACGCTTTCCGCTGAGGCTGTAAAACAAAAACTGGTTTCGGGAGTGCCATATGTTATCAGGTTAAAGGTTGAGCCCGGTGTGGAAATTAAGCTGAATGATTTGATCCGCGGAGAGGTATCCGTGCAATCGTCTCAGATTGATGACAAAGTGTTGATGAAATCTGACGGAATGCCGACCTATCATTTGGCCAATGTGGTGGACGACCATTTGATGAAAATATCGCACGTGATTCGCGGAGAAGAGTGGTTGCCCTCCGCACCGTTGCATGTTTTATTGTATCGTTTTCTCGGTTGGGAAAAAGAGATGCCCGAGTTCGCTCACTTGCCCTTGTTATTGAAACCTGATGGTAATGGAAAACTGAGCAAGCGCGATGCAGATCAAATGGGCTTTCCAATTTTTCCGCTTAACTGGACAGATCCAAACACGAATGAGTTAGCAAAAGGCTTTCGCGAATCCGGTTACTTACCTGATGCATTGATCAACTTCCTTGCTTTTCTGGGCTGGAACCCAGGTACCGAACAGGAATTATTTTCAATGGAAGAACTAGTTCAGGCATTTTCTGTTGCCCGAATCGGAAAAGCGGGTGCAAGATTCGATATCCATAAAGCACAATGGTTCAACCAACAATATTTGAAAGCAAAAACTGACGAAGAACTTTCTTCTTACTTACTGGATTCACTGGCCAAAGAAAACATTGCCTGCACCAAAGAAAAGGCATTGAAGATTTGTGCCGTGATGAAAGAGCGCGTCACGTTTACACATGATTTCTGGCTTCAGGGAAAATTT
>DAOMZK010000052.1:0-10224 GCA_035438035.1 Cyclobacteriaceae bacterium
TCCTTCACCTTTCTTTATATCAGTTGTTGATTTTGAATCAGCTTCTGACGCCTTCATTTTGTCAAAGCTATTGTTGACTCTTCCGGGTTGCGACAATTCTCTTTTATTTTCTGTTTTAGATTCTGGCTTGGCCATTGTGATCAGCGCGGAATCAGAAGCCTTGCCGGCAGCAGACAAAGTGTCAAGTGTGGAAGTAAAACCAGATTCTTCAGCGAGGTTTTCCTGTTGGTCAAACCCGAGAAAATAGATCAAAGAGCTTGTGCCAATAAGTAGAATGACCCCGGCGGCTATCCTGAGGGGAGTGAATATTCTCCGGTAAGGTTTTCCCTTAATTTTTTTCTTTAAATCACCCACATCACTGGAAAAATCTTCATGTGGGATCGTTTCAGCGCCGTCGACCGCGTCAGCAAGAAAAGTATCATCCAACGCCCTTTTTTCAAGTGCGTGGCGATCCTTCTCATGGAGTGAATCATCAAGATATTTTTCAAGATCGTCTTTTCCTTCAGCCATTTTCTTCCATACAGATCTTCAAATTCCGTTTGCCATTCTGAATATAACTCTTCACCTGATTGAGTTCAAAGCCGGTTTGGTCCGCAATTACCCTGTAGCATTTTTCCTGCAGGTAAAACAGCTGAACGCACAGTTTTTGGGCATCCATTAGCTTTTCGATACATTTTTCAAGGCGTGAAATATTCAATTCTTTTTCATTTTCAACATCTGGATGCTCAGGAAGACCATTTTCCATAAGAAAAGGAGAAATTTCTTCAGCTGTTTTTCCTTTGCGTGCCCTGAGCGCCATCAGGCAATGATTTTTGGCATTCACATAGAGCCAACTCCTGAAATTGGCCACCTGATGCTGTAGGAGATTTCCCACAAGCTTCTCATGGATTTCCATCACGGCATCCTGGCTTTCTACCCTGTCCTTTAAATATTTGAGGCATACTCCATAAATCATTGAGGTATAGCGCAGGTATAAACTGCTCAGCCATTCCAGATTTTGGGTGGATTGGTAAAGCTTTAGCAGCTCCTCATCACTTTTTTCATCGGGCTTTTTGCGCAAAAACACGCTTGAAGATAATTTTTTTAAAAGTCTTATGGAATCGGGAGGCTTCAGGCATCCTGACTGTAAAACCAATAAATATGAAAAAAACTGGAATACTCGTGCTCGCCCTGCTCATCCTCGCAGGGTCAGCGATGGCGCAAAATGTGATCACCGGGGCAGTGACTTTTGCGGATGATGGCAGCCCGTTGCCGGGAGTGAATGTCGCTCTGAAAGGAACTCAGACCGGAACCGTGACGAATGGTTATGGGATCTATCGGATCAATGTGCCTGCAAAAAGCGGTGTGCTTGTGTTTTCTTTCATTGGAATGAAAACGAAAGAAGTAAACATCGGGACCTCATCGGTTATCAATGTAAAGCTTGAAACGGATGCAAGTTCCCTAAGTGAGGTAGTGGTTACCGGTTACAGCGGTCCGGGAAGACATTCCCGCAAAATGAAAGCAGCTGACGGTTCGTCATCCTACGCCTACTCCCCGGCACAATACGAGGTTAATGATCAACCCCGTTACAACACTGAAGAGTACGATGCGATCAATGAGAATATTTTTCACGGTGCAACACAAAATCCATTGTCAACTTTTTCTATTGATGTGGATGCAGCATCGTATAGCAATATGAGACGATATATCCAGAGCGGCCAGCGCCCTCCGATAGATGCAGTCCGGATTGAGGAGATGGTCAACTATTTTGATTATAACTACAAGCAACCAGACAACAATGATCCCTTTGCCGTGTATACCGAAATATCAGCCGCACCCTGGAATGAGAAGCATAAGCTCGTACACATTGGATTACAGGGTAAGAAAATCGCCACTGAAAATTTACCGGCTTCCAATCTTGTATTTCTGATAGACGTATCCGGATCCATGGAAGACCCAAATAAACTCCCATTGCTGAAAGCCTCATTTAAAATGCTGACGGAACAAATGCGTGAACAAGACCGCGTATCAATCGTAGTCTATGCCGGTGCGGCTGGTGTAGTACTGCCCTCCACGCCCGGCAATGAAAAGAAAACCATTATTGAAGCCCTGGATAATCTGCATGCCGGAGGCTCAACGGCAGGCGGCGCAGGCATTCAACTCGCATACGCTATCGCAAAACAAAATTTCAAACAAGGTGGGAACAACAGGGTGATCCTGGCCACGGATGGCGACTTCAATGTAGGGGAATCCAGCAATGCCGGGATGGAACGCCTGATCGAACAAAAGCGAGGTGATGGAATCTTCCTGACTGTGTTGGGATTCGGTATGGGAAATTATAAGGATTCCAAAATGGAAATCCTGGCCGATAAGGGCAACGGCAACTATGCTTACATCGATAATATTCTGGAAGCACAGAAAGTACTTGTAAAGGAGTTCGGCGGAACCATGTTTACCATAGCCAAGGATGTCAAGATTCAGATTGAATTCAATCCTGCAAAAGTGCAAGCTTATCGTTTGATCGGTTATGAAAACCGCATGCTGAAGAGTGAAGATTTTAACAATGACAAAAAAGATGCCGGTGAACTCGGTTCAGGTCATACGGTAACCGCTTTATATGAAATTATTCCCGTCGGTGCGGAAAGTGATTTTTTTAAGATTGATGAATTGAAGTATCAGAAAACGAAGATTATGTCAACCGCCAATACTTCCAATGAACTGATGACGGTGAAGCTTCGCTACAAAAACCCGGATGGTGATCAAAGTAAATTGATTGTGCATCCGTTGCTCGATGGTGGTGTTTCCCTGTCAAAATCATCAGACGACTTCAGGTGGTCGGCATCAGTAGCGGCCTTTGGTATGTTGCTGCGGGACTCAGAATTTGTAAAAGGATATTCATTTGATAAAGTACTCCAGTTGGCGCAGGGAGCAAGGGGTGAGGATCCGGATGGATATCAATCGGAATTCATCAATCTCGTAAAATCCATGGGGCTGGTAGCCAGTCGGTGATTCTTAAGAAACCCCTGTCATGTCAGGGGTTTCTTATTTCTCTGAAAAAGTACTAATCACCAAAAAACCGAACTTTATAATTAATTTTGTCCGATGGTGAGGATCAGCGCAGTTATTATCACTTACAACGAGGAGAAGAATATTGTGCGTTGCATAGAATCAGTTTCTCCTGTAGCGGATGAAATTATTGTGGTGGACTCCTACTCAAAGGACCGTACGAAGGAGCTCTGCCTGGCCAAGAATGTTACTTTTGTTGAACATCCGTTTCGCAGTCACATTGATCAGAAGAATTTTGCAATAACCCAGGCCAATTTTCAATATATACTTTCACTGGATGCGGATGAATATCTTTCTGCTCGCCTGACACAATCCATTCTTGAAGTAAAACGGACCTGGCCGGCTGAAGCTTTTCGGATGAACCGGTTATCGAGTTATGGCACCAAATGGATCAAACATGGTTCTTGGTATCCCGACAGAAAGATTCGTTTATGGAACAAGGAGTTGGGTGTTTGGGGTGGTGAAAATCCGCATGATAAAGTAGTGCTTAAGAAGGGGGTTTCATTTATTCATCTGAAAGGGGACATCCTCCATCGTGCCTACAAGGATTCCAGGGAGACAATTGAAAAAGTGCAACGCTATTCAGACATCTTTGCATCCGAGAATGCGGGCAAGAAGAATAGTTCGATTCTTACCATCATTGGCCATACCTCTTTTGCATTCCTAAAGAGTTTTGTAATCAAGCGGGGATTCCTGGATGGATATGAAGGATTGATGGTGGCTAACGCTGAAGCCAATCACGTATTTTACAAGTATGCAAAATTGTACGATGTTAATAAGAAGGCCGCATTGGGCAAGCGGATTGTAATCAGCAGGACGGATAACCTGGGTGACGTGATTCTCACCCTTCCGTTGCTGGGATACCTAAAAGCAACGATGCCTGAAATTCGGATTTTCTTTATTGGTAAAAAGTACACGCACTCCATTATTGACAAGTGTATTCATGTGGACAAATTTCTTGATCGCGAGGAAATATTAGCCGACCCTGAACAATTGAGGCAAGTGGATGCTGAATCGATTCTATTTATTTATCCTGACCGTGAGTTGGCGCAACTTTCAAAGCGGATAGGAATCAAACGTCGCGTCGCCACAGCCCATCGCTGGTTTAACTGGATGTATTGCAATTACCGCGTGGATTTCAGCCGGGTGCGTTCCCATCTTCATGAGAGTCAACTTAATTTTAAACTGCTGGCTCCATTTAAAATGTACTGGGATTTTGATCTGAAAGAAATAGCTCACTTCTATGGATTAATACCGCCGCTTCAAAATCACAATGAGCATCTTTCCAATAATCACTTTAATCTTATTCTGCACCCTAAATCAAAAGGAAGTGCACGGGAATGGGACCTTAAAAATTATTTTCATTTAGCGCAAAGCTTGCCTGCTGATCGCTATAAAATATTTATTACGGGCTTGAAAGAGGAGGGGGAGAAGATGATGTCGGAAAATCCCGAACTGTTTGCTTTACCTCACGTTACGGACATGACCGGAAAGCTGAATTTGGATGACCTGATGTCCTTTATCAGCCAGGTAGATGGACTGGTAGCCTGCAGCACGGGTGTGCTGCATCTTGCCTCTGCCCTTGGAAAGTTTTCACTTGGCCTCTATTCACCAATGAAACCCATTCATCCCGAACGTTGGATGCCCATCGGTAAAAATGCAAACTACCTTGTTATCGACAAGAACTGCAACCGGTGCAGAAGGACCAAGGAGTGTCAATGTGTAAACGAAATCAGCGTTGACCAGGTAAAAATGCAGATCGAGGCATTTTATCCCATGGCGCTCACCAGAAAATATGCCGAGTACTAATCGGGCTAAAATAATTTTTGATGGATCCCCGTTACGTTACCTGCATACAGGACTTGGACAAGTGGCGTATTACCTGATTAATGAATATGCACGACATCCCGGTGACTTTGATTTTTCCTTTCTGGTGCACCGGGTTTCAAAAAAGTATATTCCGGAATTCACGGAGCAATGTGTTGAAATATCCCCTTTAAGAAAACATGCACCCCAGGCTTTGCTTCCGCTCTTGTTTGAACGGTATGACGTCTGGCATGCTTCAGCCGAGAACACAAAATTTACAAACTTTCCCAAGTCAGCCAGAGTACTGCTAACCGTACACGGTCTCCACTTTCTGGATGAAGATCCACCGGAGATTGCAACAGAAAAACTCAAGCATGTTCAAAATCTGGTGAATAAATCACATGCCCTTGCCACCGACTCAAAATATTCAGAAGATCTCATTCGCAAGCACATTGCCCTGGCCGGCCGGCCGCTGAAGACCATTCACCTTGGCGTTTCGGAAGATAAGCGCAAAGAATTCAAAAAGCCCGCGTTGTTGCCCCAATTAAAATATCTGTTTTCAGTGGGGAGTTTCTTCGAGCGAAAAAATTTTCATGTCCTGTTGCCCATGCTTCAGCGAATGGAGGGTTACGCCTTGGTGTTGTCCGGTGAACATCGGCGCGGGTATGGAGAATTTATAAAAAAGGAAATCTCCCGACTCGCACTTTCTGATCGGGTTATTTTGACAGGAGAAATTGATGAAGCTGAAAAGAACTGGTGGTATGCCAATTGCGAAGCCTTTGTCTTTCCTTCCGTTTCCGAGGGATTTGGGATACCCGTCCTGGAAGCAATGCAATTCGGGAAACCCGTTTTTTGTTCTCTTTTTGGAAGCCTTCCCGAAATTGGCGGTGATTGCGCTTTTTACTGGAATAGTTTTGAACCTGAATTGATGCGCGATTTATTTTTGGAAAAGATGAATACGTTTAATCAAACGCCGGCCATGAAGGATAACAACCGCCTGCGAGCCAGTTCTTTTGCATGGAGTAAGACTGCCAGGGGTTATTTGGACTACTATGCCGAATTGCTGCAATAATTAATTTATTTTTGCGCGATGACAATCAACTCCTGGTTAATAATTCTATCGGTAATCACGACCGCCCTCAGCATTATCTTTTTTGTTAACTATAACTATTACAGGAGTCAGATTAAGCAGCGGGGATCTTTTGGCGAATGGCCCATTAAACTCATCAGCCTTCCGGATGTGGATCCGATTTTTCATGTCAATGAATTTGGCCCCACACAGGACACCCAGGTACAATTTATTGGAAGGGGTCACCTCATTGTGCCGGGCGGAACTTCAGATGCGGAAGCCTGGGTACTCGCTGTTTTGGCAAAAAAGGCAAAGACAATCTTTGAATTCGGAACCTGTACCGGCAAAACTTCTTACCTGATGGCCCTCAATAGTCCGGCAGATAGCGAAGTAATCACACTGACACTTCCTCCGGACCAGGTCAACCATTATACCGTCGATTCTGAAGACAGCAAAAGTGCCACCCGGAACGCACTCAATGAATCATCCTTTACACGTTTTCTCTATACGGGGACACCTGTGGAGAAAAAAATTACCCAGCTATTTGGTGATAGCAAGCATTTTGATACCGCTCCCTATGAAAAGAAAGTCGATTTGATTTTCGTTGACGGATCGCATGCATTGTCTTATGTCTTCAGCGACAGCGAAAAAGCATTCAGAATGGTGAAGGACGGCGGATTGATTCTCTGGCATGACTACCGCGGCCCTTCCACCAACAAGGATGTTTACAAGGCGCTCAATACAATATCAAAAGAAAAACAGCTTTATCACATTGAAGGAACCTCTTTCATTGTTTTCAGAAAAGGGTAGATCGGATCTGCCTGTCAAAGCCTCAGTCATTTTATGAAAGTATGCGGGTTTACCATCGTGCGTAATGCAGTGCAACTGGACTACCCTGTGGTGGAGGCTATCCGATCAATTTTACCGGTGTGTGACGAGGTGATTGTTGCTGTGGGTCAGTCTGAAGACCCGACGCTTGATCTGATACGCAGCATCGATTCAGATAAAATCAGAATTATTGAAACCGTCTGGGATGACAGTCAGCGGCAAGGGGGAAGGACCCTGGCGCTCGAAACCGACAAAGCTTTAGCTGCGGTACCGGCAGATGCGGACTGGTGTTTCTACATTCAAGCTGATGAAGTTCTGCCGGAACAATTTCATGACGTAGTTCGCTCGGCTATGCACGCAAACCTGGCTGACAAGAAAGTGGAAGGCCTGCTTTTTGAATACAAACATTTTTACGGTTCATATGATTATGTTGGAAGTTCCTGGAGCTGGTACCGGCGCGAAATTCGTGTGGTCAGAAATGACAAGAATATTTTTTCTTACCGTGATGCGCAGGGATTTCGCAAAAGGCCCAATGAGAAATTGAATGTGAGACTGATCCCGGCAACGATGTATCATTATGGCTGGGTCAGAGATCCGCGGGCCATGCAGCGAAAGCAAAAAGCATTCAGTCATTTTTATCATGATGATCAATGGATTCAAAGCAACCTGTTGAAGTCGGAGGCATTTGACTACAGCCAGATCGATTCCCTTGAGCGGTTCAAAGGCGTTCATCCACTGGTCATGCAGGAGAGGATCAACCGGGTGAACTGGAAGTTCGATCATGATCTTTCCAGGAATACATTGACCCTGAGGGAGCGATTAAAACGACTGGCCAGCGCGATTTTTGGCTACCGTATCGGTGAATACAGGAATTACCGCATCGTAGGAAAATAATTCCTTTCTCGTGTATCCTTTTACCTATTTTTGAAACCATGGAAGACGTGGCACGTCAGCAATATTCTGAAAAAGAGAAGCAGGACATCTTCAACAGTGAGTTCCTGCCGCACGTCCATTCTATGTACAATTTTGGCTATCGCCTTACGCTGGACCGCGATGATGCAAAAGACCTTGTCCAGGACACGTATTTCAAGGCTTTCCGTTTCATAGAATCATTCCAAAAAGGAACTAACGCGAAGGCGTGGCTGTTCCGCATTTTGAAAAACAGTTTTATCAATGACTATCGGAAGAAAGTCAAAGAACCCAATAAAGTTGATTATCAGGAGGTAGAGACCTATTATAATTCGGAAGATGTCGACCGGCAGATCACGCCTGATCTCCGTGTGGATGCGCTCAAGGACATGATTGGAGATGAAATTTCCAATGCACTGAATGCACTTGACGTTGATTTCCGGACTGTAATAATTTTATGTGACCTGGAGGGATTTAAGTATGAAGAGATGGCTAAAATACTGGACATTCCAATCGGTACGGTGAGAAGCCGCCTCCACCGTGCGCGACAGTTACTGAAAGAGAAGCTAAGTGAGTATGCCAAATCAATGGGCTATAAAAACACCTGAGCCATGAGCCAACCTAACCCCAACCCCTTCGTTGCCGCCACCGGAAAAAAACCGACCTGTATGGAAATGCTTCAACTCATCCTGGACGGGGAAGCAACAACTGAACAGCGTAGCTACTTCAAGGAGCACATGGATCATTGCATGCCCTGCTTCAAGTCTTACGAATTGGATATGGCCATCAAGGAACTTCTGAAGAATAAATGTTGCGGCAACGGGGCCCCAGATGACCTTATCAGTCAGATCAAAAATCAAATCTCCCAAAAGCAGTAGGCATGGGAGGAAAAGCTTTGATTTTCTCCGCGCCTTCCGGTTCCGGGAAAACCACAATCGTACAACATCTTCTGAAAAATAATTCTGACCTGGGTTTTTCAATTTCAGCTTCGACGCGTGACCGAAGGGGACGAACTGAGGAGGATGGAAAAGACTATCATTTTCTGACTCCGGAACAATTCAAGGAAAAAATTGACAATGATGAATTCATCGAATGGGAGGAAGTGTATGCAGGAAATTTTTATGGAACACTGAAGGCTGAGATTGAAAGAATCTGGAAAGAAGGGAAGAATGTAATTTTTGATGTCGATGTGAAAGGCGGAATCAGTTTGAAACAATATTTTGGTGACAAGGCACTGGCTATCTTTGTAAAAGTTCCTTCACTGGAAGTTTTGGAAAAACGGCTGAAGTTGCGGAAGACGGAGTCACCAGACAGTCTTTCCGCAAGGTTGTTCAAAGCTAAATTTGAAATGACTTTTCAGGATAAATTTGATGTCGTGCTGGAAAATGAAAGCCTTGACAGATCGCTGGCTGAGGCACAGCGGCTGTATGATGGATTTAAAATGAAGGGATAGTTCATATTCCGGTATTGATTAGTCCCATGAAACAAAAAATAGGCCTCTTCTTCGGGTCATTCAATCCTATCCATACGGGTCACATGATCATTGCCAATGTCATGGCTGAAAATACTGACCTGAAAAAAGTCTGGTTTGTGGTGTCACCGCTGAATCCGTTCAAATCATCAGGGGCCCTGCTGCACGAATTTGACCGGTATGATATGGTAAAGGCTGCGGTCGCCGATAATTATAAACTGGAGGTCAGCGATGTGGAGTTCCACCTTCCCAAACCGAGTTACACCATTGATACACTGGCAGTACTTTCAGAGAAGTTCAAAGAGTATGAATTCAAGGTAATCATGGGTGAGGACAACCTCATCAATTTTGAAAAATGGAAAAATCACGATCAGATATTGAATCATTACGGTCTTTATGTTTACCCCAGGCCGGATGTAACAAAATCAGAACTGCTTCGTCATCCCGGTGTAAAAATCATTGAAGCTCCTTTGCTGGACATTTCAGCCACGTACATCCGTCAATGCGTGAAAGACAATAAGTCGGTGCGCTATCTCGTTCCCGAACCGGTGGAACAAATGATCCGGCTTCGCAATTTTTACAAGTAAAATTCATTCATGGCAACCCCGATAGCCTGGTTTGCGTCTTTGTTGAGAATGAAGAAACCGGCACTCCTCATATTTGTATTTTTCAGCGGGATTACAGCATTTGCGGGTGGTATCCGGGGTCTGATTAAGGGTGATGACGGGACACCACTCGCTTTTGCCACGATCTATGTAAAGCAAACGGAGTCTGGGGCTGTAAGCGATCCATCGGGCCATTATGAAATTAACCTGCCCGCAGGTCATTACGACCTGATCTATCACTTCCTGGGATATGAAACGCACAGCTATTCAATTGATATCGCAGAAAAATTTGTTGAATATAACGTCACCCTGAAGACACAGGTCATTCAGTTGCAGTCAGTCACGGTGAAGGCCGGCAAAGAGGACCCCGCCTATACCATTATGCGGAAAGCCATTGCCAAAGCAAAGTACCATACTCAACAACTTGACGGCTATACGGCAAGAGTTTATATCAAGGGAAAAGGTCAACTGAAAGACTATCCCTGGATTGC
>DAOMZK010000053.1:0-10187 GCA_035438035.1 Cyclobacteriaceae bacterium
AGGGATCGGGCCACGAGTTCCTTTCCGGTTCCGTTGGGTCCGGTTATCAGTACCATGGCTTCCGTTGGGGTTACCTTTTCAATCATCTCCTTCACTGTCCTCAGGGCGGGAGATTCACCGACCATTTCAAATTTCTGAAACACTTTTTTGCGAAGCGATTTGGTTTCCTTCACCAATGAATTGCGGTCAAGTGCGTTCCTCACGGTGATCAGCAGCCGGTTCAGATCGGGCGGCTTTTGAAGAAAATCGTATGCCCCGATTTTGATTGCATCCACAGCCATCTCCGTAGTGCCGTGTGCCGAGATCATAATGAAGGGGGTGTGAATATTTTTCTCTTTGGCTTTTTGAAGAACTTCCATGCCATCCATTTTCGGCATCTTGATATCGCAGAAAGCCAGATCATAGTTGTTGGATTCTAAAAGGCCAAGACCTTCGACGCCATCTTTGGCCTGATCTACTTCCAGCTTAAGTTCTTTCTGATCCAATAGCACTTCTTTCAGGACAGCCCGTATGCTGGCTTCGTCTTCAATGATGAGGATTTTTGGCATGGGGCAAAAATAGCGAAACCTGTTGCGGTTTTACGCAACAGGTTCCATGTTAATAAAAAAGCAAGACTATAAGCCGGGTTCTGTCCCCTGTAGCAACAAAGAGTGCTTCAGGGCTTCTATCATTTATCTGGTCAAATCATCACTGACTGACTCAAGCAGCCTACCCGTAACGCTGACACCGAAGTGTCAATAACGAGCAGTCATCCGGCAAAGGGCATCACTGTTTGGCCTTTCAACACGTAAGGTTTACCATGCCTCCGATGTCACCATCTGAGCGGTGAGCTCTTACCTCACCTTTTCACCTTTTCCCCTGTAGTACATACTATAGGGGTAGTCTGTTTTCTGTGGCACTCTCTGTCCCCTGAAGCAGACTTCGTCGCTTCAGGGTCCTTCCCGTTAGGAAGTACGTTGCTCTGCGCTGCCCGGACTTTCCTCCCCGCACTTTCATGCAGGGCGATAGAACATCTTGCGATGCAAAGTTAGTAAGTAAAAGTGGAAAGTGGAAAGTGGAAAGTGAAGCTTGAGGAGGATCCACCATTCGTTATTCACTCTTCACTCTAATGTATGTCGGCCCCGGTGAGTTTCATCTCATATTGATCGGCCAGATTTGCCACTTCCTGCAGCATTTCTTTGATATCATCTTCTGAAGATCCTTCCAAAGCAGAGACCGCTTCCACTTGTAAATAATTTTCAGCGATCATGAACCGGCAATAATTGAAAAAAGCAGTCTGTTCCAGCAACATTTTGAAGTCCAGTCCGTCATGCAAGGGACAAACTTTTGAAGTGAACGTAATGACTTTGCGATTATACAGGGTGCTGACTTTGATATTGCCCATTACCGTCTGAAAACGGTTGCCGGCAACCGGTACGATAATGACCGATAATGTCTTGTTGTATTCAATATACTGGCCGCTGATCTGTTCGGCATACTTTTTCATGAATAGGCTGAGGTCCATAGGAATAAATTTTAATTTGGAAAAGGTATCCTGAAATTAGTCAATTCCTCACAATAATTGACGCTTAAAAGTAAAGAGGGTGGAATTTTATTCCACGGCTGGAAAACTCGAGGGTGGGGGCGGGAATTTTGATGATATTGAAAATGTAAAGTGCTGATTGCAGCAGGCGCGAAGTTGTCTTTATCGCAGAAAGATTAATGTCAAAGGATAAAAAGTATTTTCGATAAGGAGAAAACTGCATGGCTTCATTCTCTGCGTCCCTGCCGTACACCATTCCCTCTGCGCCGACTCCCACCGCGAGGGTAAGCCAGTTTGGCAACGGAAGAAATTTAAACTGCGCGCTGTACCAGAACGTCTGACCATTATAATCTTTCAGCATCTCGGTAAACAGGTTGTTTCCCAGCATCTCCGGACGAAGGGGTGCGAACACAGTGGAATGAAACGAAAATTTTGGCCATATCTTCAGGCTGCCCAAAAAAAGGCGCTGGCCAAAGAAGGCCGCACATCCTGCACCATTCGCCAATAGGTCATAAACGGATGCTCCATAATCAAGAGACAGTCCATCACCGATTTCAACTGAGGAGACAAA
The DNA here is from genome assembly GCA_035438035.1 of Cyclobacteriaceae bacterium. Lineage (GTDB taxonomy): Bacteria > Bacteroidota > Bacteroidia > Cytophagales > Cyclobacteriaceae > ELB16-189. Next base: position 2,094 of record DAOMZK010000053.1, read on the forward strand.
GATGAATCCCATGCATGATCCGGTAAGCACGGCTTTCTTATCCGGAAGTTTCGCCCATGTCAACAGTCGGGTAGCCAGCGCGCAGACCTGGAACGTCCAGAAGAAATGAGCAAACTTGTCCATTTGCTTCCATTCTGCTGCATCATTGAAAAAATGAAAGCCCGATGATAATTGTTCGGAATACCAGGCATAACTCAGACCGCCCACAAGGATCAGGTAAATCAAAAAGCAGATCAGCAATATGCCTTTTACCCGGGGTGTATTGAAATCGTGCATGTATGATTAATTCGGGATCTTGACTTCTTCAGGGTCTTCAGTCTGTGGATTATCTTCAAGTTCTTTTCGCCGCTTGTCACGGTTTGACCGGAGAAGGTCCTTGAATTCATTGAAATTCTGAGTGTAAATAAAACTGGCACCTGTAGTTACCGCCGAAGTCTGTGTATTGAGTGAACTGGTTAATTGGTTCACACTGGACCGGCTGTACATTTTAACTTTAAACTTTCCGTCTGGCGTCAATAAATAATCCACGGTCCAGTCTCCTGCAATCGTGGATAGTTCGGACCGGTTATACTGGTTTCCAAAATTTCCATCTTTGGATACCCGCAATCTTCCGTTGAGAAAGGAGTAGGCTAGCCGGAGTTGAAAAGTATTGAATGCCTCCTGGTCCATGGTGCCAATGTCGAGGTTGACTTCAAGATTCTGGTCCACCTGGCTGAGCCAGTAGCTGAGTTGATTGGAAAGCAGTTCGCTCACGCTATTGTATATGGAACTGCCTGTGGAGAAGGCATCAATGGCTGACAATTTTCTCAGAATGATCAGGCTGAATACCTGTTTCTTCATTTCCTGTTCATCGAGCTTGTTCTTAAAGGCAATGAAATCAAGATTCAGGGAAACCGGAATTCCTTTTGCGGTTGGGACATTGTTCGGCAACTCCTTGGCTTCCAGGTCAAATGCAATCTGTGGTGACAGCATCGGGCCATCCAGCTTCAATATAACTTCTACGGGATATTTTCTTTTGAGATTGGGGTCATCGACGAGTGTTTGATCGCTGATCACGGGTCCCATGGAAGTCATTTGCCTGTAGCTGGCTACAATATTCAAAAATCCTTCATACGGGTCACCGGACCAGGTGATTTTTCCGCCCGGTCTTATTTTAAATTCTTTGTTGAGCACATCATACAATGTGAAGTTATAGGCTCCTTCCGTAAATTCCATCAACCCAAACATGTTAAACTCGCCCTTGGTATCAATCTGTAGTTTGATGTCACCCCTTCCGCGTCCGCGTATGATGTCCCCGGATTTGATATCGAATATGATTTCAGCATAGGCGTCCGGAGTCACATCGATATTCAGGTCAAGCGATAATCCGGACAATTCACGTCTCCTGGAAGCAATTTTTACAACTTTCTTTTTGATACTGTCGGTGAAGTTTGAGAATTGAATAAACTCCTTCTTTTCCTGTGTGGAAGTGGAGCCGATGGGGATGGAGAGACGGGTATTCTTATTGGTGCGGGCAGTGGCTGAAATTTTCAGGTTAGATACCGGACCGAGAATATTCAGCGTACCTGTGCCAAAGGCAAGTCCGTAAAAAAGGTTATTGTCTTTGATGTTTGTATTCAACAATTGAAAATTGGCAAACGACGCATCAATATTCAATCGCATTTTTGAAAAACTTTTATGCGCAATGTATCCTGATAGTCTCCCCTTGTTGTTGAAGATATCAGTAAGATCAAAATTTTTGAATTGAATCTGGGAGTGTGTGATGCCTACGGTTCCGGTTACTTTGTACAACGTTTTAAGGTAATTGATCATCACCTGTCCATTGTCAATTTTGGCTTCACCGGTAATATTCGGTTGTGAAAAGGTTCCCTGAATGTCGTATACGCCAGTGATAGTACCGTCCAGTTGGGAAAAAATATCCCTCACCACGGGTTCAAGCAATTTAAGATTGGCTTTTTCAAGAATGGCTTTGGTGTGCAGCGGGCTGTCAGCATCTTTCGGATCATAGTATCCTTTTATATCCACAATCCTGTTCTTGAGTCGGTCGACAGTCAGGTCAATCTTGAAATGACTACTCGATGGGTCTCTTGTATTGTTGCCGTTAATTTCACCTACCAAAAAATTGTTAATAGTAAGTGAATCGATCGACAACTCATTCTCAATGAACACGTCTTTGTACAAATCTCTTTGGATAATCCTGGCGTTGAGTAATCCCTTAAATTTTTCGGTACTGAAAAAATTGAAAAATGAAAGTTGAAAGTCTTTCACATCAACATAGAGTGCTTTTGCGGGGTCATGTGAAATAAAACCGTCGATTTTAATGGATTGATTTTTATTGCGCAACCCGAGATGACGGATGTTCCATTCCCGCCCGCTGAATAACATATAGTTCTGTTCGTTGACACTCCAGTTTTCGCTTAGAATCCTGAATTGAGAAGGGAGGATTTTTATCCGGGTGCTGTCTTTGAGGAAATCGATTTCTGAATTCAGCCTGATCGAATTGTCGTAGCCCTCCTGGTCAACCTCAAAACCCATATCGATATGGTCTTTATTCCAGATTCCTTCGAGGAAGAGATTTTTAGTGGTCATGTACTTCGTCAGTTCCTGCCGGGCCGAATTGACAGTCAATTGTGCCAGCACAAGCGTGCTGTCCCGCACTTTGGATCCATTGAATTCTATTTCATTCCCTGTGAAGATTTTGTTTTCAATCAGAATCGAGTCCAGGTGGGTGTAAAAATGGAGCATGGACGTTGTATTGTTGGTAAACTCACCCTGAATTACGGTTTCATTGGAAGTCTCGAGGTCAACATCAAGTACCTGGAAAATGGGATTGATATTGTGCAGCGTGGCATTCATCACGGCCTTATAAGACTGTTCTGTTTTGGGTTTGTGGAGATAATATTGCTGTGTGGCAACGGGATCATTTTTAAGGTTCAATAGAAACTCCCTGACAATTTTCTGAATGTCATTAAACAGCGTCGAGTAATAAAAATCGCCGGCCAGGGAGATGTCGGCCATCGAGCTTTGTAAAGAAAGGGTTCTGTTCCCGGCTTCATTTTCAGAAATCAGCCGGATTGAATCAAACCGGATGGTCTCGTCCCGCAGCTGCACAAGTGTTTTCTTAAACAAGGCGCTGCCAGTAATGGAGTCAATTTCGAGTCCGCGACTGTCTATATCAATATAAGATTGAAGGAATACTTCTTCTTTGGTCAGCCTCAATTCATGAAGCAATGCCGTGTCAAGTTTGGCCGTGATATTGATCAGATCTTTTCCCTGCCTGAGATCGATGGATCCATCCATGGCAAACTGCAGATTGGGATCATCTATGGTAAGGCTGCCCTCGAAAAATTGATTCGCAAAACGGGCATTGGTATGGATATTGGCGTAAGGATAGCCGAGCAGACCTATATACGGGATGTCGCCAGCAAGAATAAAGTCAGCCGTCTCTTCACGGAATCCTTTTCCTTTGATTTGTCCATTCAAGGTTACTTTCTGAAAATTGACTGTGTCCTGAAGATATTGACCAAGATCAAAACGGTCCAGCGAAAGATGCCCGCTGTAAGATGATTGCCCTATATTGTCTTCCACAATCTTATAATTAATATCGGTCTTCATTTTCCCGAAGCGTGTTTCAAAACTTCCGTTGGTTACAAAGTCATTGACGAATCCAAGAAAATTGGCTTTCAACTGAAGTTTGGAAAACGGTTTGATATTGCTGTTGACGGCATCGGGGAGGAGGAACGCAATATCCTGAACATAGATTACCGAAGGGCTGAGTTTGGCAGAGATGAATGTTTCGTTGATGTTGGGGAGGCCATCCATTTCAAGACTGCCATTGATACGCGAAGATCCCATTTCAATGGCCATGGGACGAAAGACGAAATGATTAACCCTGCCTTTAAATTTTCCGTTCAGCAGAACAGGACCATTCCATTGTTCAAGGCCCCGGGTAAAGAGTCCTACATCCTCAGGAAAAAGTCGGGTATCTTTGAGCGTGGCATTGAAAGTTACTTTGTTAAACAGGTCGCCCAAATCTTTTTGCCGTTTGAATGTCATGATGATGGTGTCGGATACATGACTCTGGTTGGCATTGAGATTGAGGCCGAGGAACTCCATTGAAACCTGGCTGATGCGGAAGAAAGTGCTGAGCTCCTTGACATGAAGTTGTGTTTTCTGATCTTTGATCTGCAGCGACTCTACATTGAATTCTATCGTATCTCCAATTACCCTGAAATTGTTCAGGTTGCCTTCATCCAGCGCCAGTCGGAAGTGATTAAAGTCAAAACCATTTTTAAGTGAATCCCTTCCGGGAAGGTCGTAGGAGAATTCGGATTGATTCACGATGACTTCACCGATATTGATCTTTGGACCCGCCCCACCAGTAGAGGGAGTCTGAGAGGCAAATTGCTTGTTGATCTCAGCAATGAAAACGTCAATATTCAATTGCTTCGTGGAATCAGAATCCGGAATCTCAACAAGATTAACCGATCCGCCTTCGAGGGAAAGCGCATCAATATTAATGTCATGGTGTTCGAGCAGGTAGCTTACCCTGAAATTGATAAATAGTTTATCGGCTGCGATCAGTGTATTTTGTTTGGGGTCGGTGATGGTCAGCCCGGTTATTTCCAATCGGTCATACCAGACGAGATAGAAGCGGTCAAATTGGACGTCAAACCCGGAGACTTTTGAAAAGCCGGCGGTAATCCGGTCAACCAAAGTTTTCTGAACGGTGGGGATTTGCAGTATGCCGTAAGCGACGACAAAAAAAACGAGCATTCCAAACAGGCCGTAGAGGATGATGCGCCTCAGCCACGTCAGAACCCGAATTTTAATAACTTGCCATTTCATTCATTAGCTATGCGGCCGACGATCCTTGCCATTGAGTCATCGTGTGATGAGACTTCCGCTTCCGTACTACGTAACGGCAAGGTACTCAATAATATTATAGCCTCACAGAATGACCACGCCGTTTACGGAGGAGTCGTACCCGAGCTGGCTTCTCGCGCGCATCAACGAAAGATAGTTGAAGTCGTGCAGCAGGCGCTCTCTTCCGCTGGATTGAAAAAGGAAGATATCGACGCTGTCGCCTTTACAAGGGGCCCGGGTCTCATGGGTGCATTGCTGGTGGGTTCGTCTTTTGCCAAAGGACTTTCCTGGTCTTTGGGAATTCCGCTCATCGAAGTCAACCATATGCATGCCCATATACTCGCTCATTTTATTCCTTCGGGTCATGCAGGGACAGCAATGGATAGTGTTCCGTCATTTCCTTTTATATGCCTTACCGTGAGCGGTGGACACACACAATTAGTGTGGGTGCGAGGACTTACCGATATGGAGATTATGGGCCAGACGCAGGATGATGCTGCGGGAGAAGCATTTGATAAGTCGGCCAAGATATTAGGGTTGCCCTATCCGGGTGGTCCGTTGATTGATCATCATGCAAAGAATGGAAATCCCAGGGCGTTTCGTTTCCCTGACACGGATATGCCGGGTTTGGATTTTTCCTTCAGCGGATTAAAAACGGCATTCCTGTATTTTATCCGCGATCAAAAAATCATAGACCCGGAGTTTGTGGAAAAAAACCTGGCCGATATTTGTGCGAGTATCCAGTCAAAGATTGTCGGTATGCTGATGGACAGACTGGTAAAAGCCAGCGCACAGACGGGTATAAAAAATATAGCCATTGCCGGTGGTGTTTCGGCAAATTCAGGGTTGAGAAATGCACTCGAAACCACCGGCCGGCAGTTGGGATGGAATACTTTTATTCCGGAATTTCAATACTGCACAGACAATGCCGCGATGATTGGAATGGTGGCGCACTATAAATATCAGAAGGGAGAATTTGCCGCATTGGATATTGCGCCGATACCCAATCTTGATTTTGCCCAATAGTTTTACAGGTCATCACTGAAAATGAAAAATATTTTTAAAAAGGGGGATACCAAGGTTTTCAGGAAGACGGTAGTGGAATCGGACCAGGCTATTTTTAATGATGAGCTTCTGCATTCCGTTTGTTCAACCTTTGCCCTGGCACGCGACTTTGAATGGTCTTCCAGGTTATTTTTTATTGATATGAAAGATTCCGATGAGGAGGGTGTGGGGACATCGCTGACGATTGACCACCAGTCGCCTGCATTTGTCGGAGAAGAAATTGTTTTTACCGCCACAGTGGAGGAAATCCGGGGAATGGAATTAGTTTGCAGCATTGAAGCCCGTGCAGGCAACCGATTGATCGCTTCAGGCAAAACAAGCCAGAAAATGTTGAAAAAGGATCGCCTCGCCGCAGTATTTACGAAACCCTGACTTCGATTTATTAAGATGACTTCATCCCGATTTTCAAATACAGTTAATATCAAGAATAAGCAGGCTTTCTTTCACTATGAGCTATTGGATAAGTACGTGACAGGTCTTGTGCTGAAGGGGACAGAGATCAAATCCATACGTGAGGGAAAAGTAAATCTTCAGGATGGATACGTTTATTTTTCGAATGGTGAAGCCTTCGTGAAGGGGATTAATATTAACCCATTTTCAGAGGGCACTCATTTTAATCATGAAGCTGCACGCGACAGGAAGTTGCTCCTCAAGAAAACTGAAATTGCCCGTCTGCAGGCCAATGTGGAAGAGAAGGGATTGACCGTTGTCCCCATTCGATTGTTTATCAATGAAAGGGGATATGCCAAGCTGGAAATTGCGGTAGCGCGTGGAAAGAAGACACATGATAAACGGCAGAGCATAAAGGAAAAGGATATCCGCCGGGAGTTGGCGCGGACGAAATTTTAGCCGTATTTCGAATCCATGGAACCTGTTGATTTTGGAGTTTGCAGACTGGCGGTAGTACCTGTCCGGAAGGAATCCAGGGAGGCATCAGAGCAGATCACGCAACTTCTTTTCGGTGACCATTACGAAGTGATCAATTTTTCACCGGACAGGAAATGGGCTCACATTACCATTTACTCCGATCAGACTGAAGGATGGCTGGATATCCGGCAGCATCATGTTATTTCAAAAGAATATTTTGAACAGATCAACGCGACAGATTATAAAATCACGACAGAGATTGCATCGCCGGTATTGTATAAAAAAAGTCCACTCACTATTGTAATGGGAAGTGTTGTTCCGATTTCTAATTCTGAACTATTTAAGATTGAGGAACAATTTGCCTTCAATGGGGAGTCCAAAAGTCTGGGACAGCGGCGGGATGCGGACTTTGTAAAATCAGTGGCAAAGAAATATTTACAGGCACCCTTCCTGGCAGGCGGTAAGAGTCCATTCGGAATTGACGATACGGGACTTGTTCAAATGATTTTCAGGATAGCCGGATATTCCTTACCGCGCAATATTCGTCAGCAGTTGCAGGCAGGGAAGAAAGTAAAATCATTTGAGGATTCATCAACGGGCGATTTGGCATTTTTTTCAGAGAAAGGAAAAGAAGTCTCACATGTTGGCTTAATCATTGATGGAGATAAAGTTATTCATGCTTCAGGGTATGTCAGGATGGATCCGATTACCGATGAAGGTATTCTGAATCCGGAGACAAAAATCTATTCCCACCTGTTCCATTCAATTCGCCGAATAATTTAATTCAGGTCACAAAGGCCGCTACTAAAGTTAAAAAAAGCACAACGTTTTTTCATTGTGTTCATTGTGATCCTGCATTTTCTGTTATTTATCCAGACTCGGAAGCGGCATCATGAAATGATAAAAGCACTTCTTATCGAAGGGTACTGACATTGAGATTTTAGTTTGTGAAAAATCACAACAACTGTAGAGTTCATCTTGAATTACTTTGCGTTCTGGCGCCTTTGTGCGAATCTGCATTCCTCCTCCTTGCATAAGCAAATCTTTGGTTTTATCTTTTCATCATGGATAGCAGGGTATTGGTGTTAAATCAGGACTTTAGCCCATTGATGGTGTGTTCAGTGGAGCGGGCTTTCATTCTGGTGTATCTCAATAAGAGCGAAATGGTGCGGTCTGCCAACGGCCACAAAATTCATAGCATTACCCGCACGTTTCCGATGCCTTCCGTGATCCGCTTAAATCGCTATGTCAATGCCCCGTATAAAGGGGTAAATCTCACACGTCAGAATATTTTCA
>DAOMZK010000054.1:0-10185 GCA_035438035.1 Cyclobacteriaceae bacterium
CTGACCGCCGTGGAGGAACGGGCAACAAAGACATTTATGTCTCCTACAAACTGGATGAAAACAGATGGAGCAAGGCTGAAAACCTGGGCGCTAAAATCAATACTCCCTATGAAGAGATATCTCCGTTTATCCATGTAAACGGGCGAACTCTTTTCTTTGCCTCCAATGGAAAAACCGGATTCGGCGGCTATGACCTGTATCGCAGCGAATATGAAAATGGTCAGTGGTCTGAGCCGGTCAATTTTGGATTCCCTGTCAATAACCACGAAGACCAATTTTCACTGTTTATTACAGCAGATGGCCAACATGGATTTTACTCACACGAGGATAATCGCAAACTAAATTCATCCGAGATATTCGAGATTACTGTACCGGAAGAACTCCAGCTCCGCTATAAAAGCAATTATGTCAAAGGCGTCATCCGGGATAAAAAGACGAAACAACCACTGAAGGCAAGAGTGGAGTTGTATAACATCAACAAAAATGAGTTGATGTCATCGGTGTATTCCGATTCCTTATCAGGGGAATACCTGATGGTGCTCACACAAGGCGCTGACTATGGATTGTATGTCAGCCGGCCGGGTTATCTTTTTCAAAGCCTCAATTTCAATTATGAAGTGCAGGAGCAACTGGTACCCGTCGCCCTGGATGTTTTGCTGGAACCGATTGAGACCGGTGCTTCGGCGGTGTTAAACAATCTCTTCTTTGATTTCAATAAATATGAGCTGAAGGAAAAGTCAATCACGGAGCTGGATAAGGTGTTGCGTTTCCTGAATGAAAATCCGAATGTGCGTGTGGAGATCAGCGGGCATACCGATAATGTAGGTACAGCGGCGAGCAATCTTCAGCTTTCTTTAAAGCGGGCACAATCGGTTGCTGCTTACCTCGTGCAACACAACATTTCATCGGCCCGATTAATTCAGAGGGGCTATGGGGCGGATAAGCCAATCAAACCAAATGATACGGAAGAGAACAAGCAGATCAATCGCCGGATTGAATTCCGCGTGATACGATAATCTCGCAGAAACCGGCCACCCAGAATTGGGTATTCATCGACATACTCCGGAAATTCGTATCAATAATTTGCTATTTTTAAAATTAATTGACCCAAATAAGTTACTTGCGGTGTATCGTACTATCTGACATGAGGAAACGTTTTTACCTGATTGCATTATTCTCTTTTCTCTTTGCCATGGAAGTGGCAGGACAGGAGATTGCCATTACGGGTAAGGTAGTATCCCAGGAAGATAAGGAACCGATGCCGGGAATTAATATCATCATCAAGGGCACCAGCACGGGCACCGCTACCGATGTCTCCGGCACTTATAAAATTAATGTGCCTTCGCCGGATGCTGTCCTGCTGTTTTCATTCATCGGGTTTGAATCACAGGAGGTGAGAGTGGGGAAGCGTTCTGTGATCGATGTGGTGATGCTGCCCGATTTTAAACAATTGGAAGAAGTGGTGATTACCGGATACAAGGAAGAAAACCGGAAAGCGCTTCCCGGAGCCGTTGCTGTGGTGAAGTCAGACAAGATTCAAAATGTTCCCATCGCTTCATTTGACCAGATCATGCAGGGCCGCGTGCCGGGGATGATGGTAACCGGTGGTTCGGGACAACCTGGAACGGCGGCATCCGTCACGATCCGGGGAATAAAATCACTAAGCGGATCCAATGGTCCGCTATATGTAATGGACGGTGTACCGATTGCGGCCGGAGTTTTTCAAACTTTGAATCCCAATGACTTTGAGAGCATCACAGTCCTGAAGGATGCAACCGCAGCAGCACTTTACGGTTCGCGCGGATCCAACGGTGTCGTAGTGATTACTTCAAAGAGAGGGAAGGCAGGTCAGACGATGGTGAATTATAATTTTCAGTATGGGATTTCCCAGGCACCACAGAACCGATTACAGGTAATGAATTCAGATCAGAAAATTGATTTTGAATTGCTGACCGGGGGAACGGCGCTTAGCTCGATGACCGGAATTGAAATCAGCCGCCTGCGACAAATCAATACCAACTGGCAGGATGTACTCTTCAGGCAGGCAGCTACCGTTCAGCACGACCTAAATGTACAGGGCGGCAATGAGAAAACTACTTTCTATGCTTCCGCAAATTACCTTTCTCAGGATGGAACAGTAAAGAATACCGGTCTTCAGCGGTATACGATGAAATTTAATCTTCAGCACGAAGGCAACAATTTCCGAATGGGATTGAATACAACACTGGGTTATTCTAAAAATCAGACTACCCTGGAGGGAAATGCATACATCGGGTCACCTTTGAATGCGGTACGCTGGAGCAATCCCTATGAAAAACCGTACGATGACAACGGTAACTACACCAAGATACAATCCGGTCAACCCAATGCACTTCAGGAGATTTTGGAAAATCACATCCGTTTTAATGATGTAAAGGGAGTCGTGAATATGTATGCTGAATATTTTGTTCCCGCTGTGGAAGGACTGAGTATCAAAACATCCTGGGGTGCGGATTATACCCAACGCAATACCGACCGGTACTTTGACAAGTCTACCTATACGGGACAGCAAACGCCGGGTCAGGGAGGAAGCCAGACCAGGGGCAGTTCATACAATGCCAATTTTGTAGGAACTACTTCTGTGAACTATCACAAGACATTTGATACGGATCATGATTTGTCAGCGTCTGCCTATTATGAGATTGTGTACAACCAGTCGGAGTCATTCAGCTTCACAGGCTATGGCATCACAGGCAACCTGAAGAATGACGGCGGTATCACAGTAAGCAATACCTATTTGCCCGCGTTGGGGGGTAACTCAACATCGTCTGCCCTGCGTTCTGTTTTTGCGGAAGCGAACTACGGATACAAGAAAAAATATTTTGCCAAGGGCGGTTTTCGACAGGATGCATCCTCACGGTTCGGCCGCGACAACCGCAATGCCAATTTTTACAGTATTGGTTTGAACTGGAAAGCCTCAGACGAAGCATTCTTTGCCAACCTGACCAATAAGATTGATTTTTTGAAAGTGTATGCCAACTTTGGTACATCGGGCAACCAAAGCGGCCTCGGTGACTTTGAATCTCTCTCATTGTTTCAGCAGGCAGGTGCCAATTATGACGGAAGTGCAGGTATGGCGCAGGTGCAGCCTGAAAATCCGAACTTGGGATGGGAAACGGTTCAGTCATTCAATATCGGATTCGAATACGCGATACTGAAAAACCGGATCAGCGGGTCATTTGAGTTTTACAACAACACTACACTGAATATGCTCCTCGACGCTCAACTGAGCCGCACGAGCGGATTTGAATCCATTACGCAAAACGTTGGGCGGATGAGCAACAACGGTATCGAAATTGACATCAGCGCCAACGTGCTGAAATTCCGGGGCTTCAGTTGGAACGTAAACGCGAATTTTACCTACAATAAAAATGAGATCACCAAGCTGATCAATGGTGATGAGATCGTTAACGGAAACACCATCATTAAAGTGGGATATCCTGCTGTGACCAATTATGTAATGCCCTATGCCGGTGTTAACCCGGCCAATGGTGAGGCCCTCTACCGGAAGAAAGATGGGTCCTTAACCAACCAGTTTTCTACTGATGATCTTATTCCCTACGGCACACGAATTGCGCCTTATTTTGGAGGCTTCACCAATACATTTAATTATAAAGGAGTTGAGCTTTCCGTTTTCTTTTCCTGGATGAGTGGAAACAAGGTGTATAACAACGATCGCACCAATGTAGAAAACCCAACTTACTACGTGGATAACCTGGCAGTCTCCATGCTCAACGCCTGGAAAAGTCCGGGAGACATAACAGACGTACCGCGCATTCAAACCATTGCCAGCAAAGGCGGATTGACAACTGACCCATTTCAGGCTCAAACGACCCGCTTCATTGAAGATGGATCATTTCTAAGGCTCCGCAATGTAATGCTGTCTTACAATTTGCCGCAGACATGGATGAACAAGGCAAAGCTGAGAAATGTAAGGGTGTTTGTCCAGGGCCAGAACCTGTGGACATGGTTTAAGTTTCAGGGTTGGGATCCGGAGTTGGCCGGCGGTGTTAACGGCGGTCAGCTGGTGGGAGCTCAATATCCTGCGTTGCGGACAATTACGGGTGGTATAACGATTGGATTTTGATTAATGAGGATAGGTAAATACATAGCGGCGTTTGCAGGGGCACTGATCTTGTCGTGCAGTGACATCACGGACATTCAGCCTACACACTCGCTCACGCCCAATAACGCATTCAAAACCATGGATGATTTTGAATTGCTGCTCAACGGCGTATATGCAGGTCTGCAGGGAAGTTATCCGCTTGCCTATGGAATGTTGCCGGATATTATGTCCGATAACCTGGCGGAAAATGCCGAATCGCTTGGAACCTACCGTACCACTTCAGATTGGCTCTTTGTTTCAAATGATGCGACCATTTCACCGTTGTGGCTGGCGCCCTATATCGTTATCAATAATTGCAATGTGCTCCTGGGATCCATTGACAATTTTAAAGAAACAAAGAGTGGACAAAAAAACAGGTTGAAAAGCCAGGCATTGGCGGTGCGTGCCTTGCTGCATTTTGACCTATTGCGATACTTCGGTCAAAGTTATGATCGCAATTCAACCGCCCTGGGTATCCCGATAAAAACTGCTGCCAATCTCGACAAGCCGGGAAGAAATACAGTAAAGGAAGTGTATGATCAGATCTATGCAGACCTTAACCAGGCAAAGACCATGATGGGAGGCGTACTGGATCAGGCCATTAACACCACCACAGACAGGAGTCGTATTGATGCGATAGGTGTGAACGCAATCTTTGCACGTGTAGCCTATTACGCAAAGGACTATGCCACTGCGGCTACCAACGCTTCCAATGTGATTAACAGCGGAATGGGACTGGCCAACCGCACTGATTTTCCTACGATCTGGAATGCTGATGCCATTACCAATGAAGTCATCTGGTACATTAAATATTTTCCTGGCGACGGCTACGTAGGTGGTGATGTCTATTTTGCAGTCAACAACCGTGTCTCTTACAATCCGTCTGCCAACCTGCTTTCGATTTATGACGCCATCAATGATATCCGGTATTCAAGTTATTTCTCCAGCACTACGGCCAACCGTCCCGGCCAGTTGATTGTATCCAAGTATATCGGACCTACAGGTGATGGTCTCGTAAACTGGAAGGCGCTGAGGATGGGGGAGATGTATCTGATCCGTTCAGAGTCTCTTGCAAGAACAAATCAGGATGTGGCGGCCATGGCTGACCTGAATGCCTTGCGGGCAGCACGCATCCTTGGCTATACACCACAAACCTTGTCGGGATCAACATTGCTTACGGCCATCGCTGTGGAGAGAAGAAAAGAATTGTTCCTCGAAGGACACCGGTGGTTTGACCTGAGAATATCAGGCCAGGGCATTAACCGGGGGAGTGATTGTAAAGCACCTGCTACGAACTGCTCGCTTGCGATAGGAAGTTTCAGGTTTGTGTGGCCCATTCCACAGGATGAAATCAAAGCTAACCCATCCATAGCAGGGCAACAGAATACAGGATATTAACTGAAGGATATGAAGCGCTGGATTCAAAAAATGGCAATTGTTCTGACCGCAGGGTTGACCTTGACTTGCAGCCAGAGTCCGGATATTATTGTTTTTACCGGGCCAGATTTTGTATTCTTTGATTCGAAGGCGATTGTCTCCATGTATGAGAACCAGACCACGCCGTTGACAATTCCTATAAAGGTCAGTCAGGTGCAGGGCGCGATAACCAATGTGACTTTTGAAGTTATTGGAAGCAATGTTCTGGCCGGTTCCGACTACATTGTACAAACCGGAAGCCCGGTGCAGATTCTTCCAAATAAATTTGGTTCTTCAATTTCCATTTTGCCGGTGAACAATGCGATTATACAGCCGGAGACCCGTACAATAACCATCCGGATCAAGAGCATCGACAATCCGAATCTTACACCCCAGGTAATTAAGGAAGTGGTAATCAATTTGCTGGATGATGATTGCCTGCCCACCGTACCCAAAGTTTCGCTGTGGACAGGCAGTGTTAATATCGCTGGCGGTTCTTCCTCCGCCACCGGAACTGCTGAAGCAGGGGCCGGCGGTATCTGTGGCGGAACACTGGTAGTCACAGGAAAATTCTTCGGAGATGCAAATCCCAGCTCGACCATGACCATCATTATGACGCAGGGTACCCTGGTTCCGACGAAAGGATTTACTTCTGTGATTCGTTTTCCGCTCTTCACCGGTTCCACCTATGAGTATGAAGCTTCGGGTACCTATGATGAAACCAGTAAGACGATATCGCTCAATTTTACGGTAACGGATACCTCGGACAACACCTTTAATTTTACCGGAACCCATACCATTACCCCTAAATGATTACCGGTTAAGGTTTAAGCGTATCCATACATAATTCCTGATGAAAAGCCCTTGCATGAGTATCCGATATGGCCTGGAGGCCTTACTATTCCTCGCTTGCGGCTTGTTCATAGCGGATGGTTTTTCACAGGGTCGGCAAAGGACACTTCAGCAGATTGACCAGGATTACCAGGACTACCGGAAAGGGGCAGATGCCAGGATTCAGGATTACATAAAGCAAAATCCATCGGCTCTGGTCACCTTCAAGAAAAATCATGTGGTCTATCTCATGACGGATGTGAGTGAAAGTGGAATGCCCATTTACATCAAGACCAATAATGCCGATGAAGCGGTTACCCTCAATGTTCCTCAACTTCGGACCGGAGGAAGTCTGGGTATCAATATTTTAGGGACGGGTATGAAAATTGGAACCTGGGATGGTGGAAGAGTCCGCAATGACCATGTTGAACTGGTAGGACGAGTCACCTTTGGGGATGCCGCCAGTACATTTGAAGATCACGCCACCCACACTTCTGGTACGATGATTGCGTCTGGCGTTAATCCTTCAGCCAAGGGAATGGCCCCCGCCGCGACTTTGCTAGCGTATGATTTTATCAATGATGTGAGTGAAATGACCACTCAGGCCAAACCTGACCAGACCTCACTCATTCTCTCCAACCACTCTTACGGAACTGTCTGTGGATGGCAATATGATGGTACGGCCTGGACCTGGCACGGTGATGCGGCAATCAGCGCAACTGAGGATTATAAATTCGGATATTATGATACCCAAGCACAGCAGTGGGACGGAATTGCTTTCAGTGCACCGTATTATCTGATAGTAAAGGCTGCAGGTAATGACCGAAGTGATACAGGCGATGGATCAAAACCCCGTGATGGTGGTACATTTGGATTTGATTGTATCCCTACCTACGGAACGGCAAAAAATAGTCTTACTGTAGGCGCTGTGCAAAACCTCACCAGTTATCAGCTGCCATCAGATGTGCTGATGACAAACTTTAGCAGTTGGGGACCGACTGATGATGGCCGGATCAAGCCGGATATAGTGGCCCCGGGCTTACAGGTATTTTCCACTACGGCGGGATCGACTACGGAGTATCAAAAATTTGATGGCACTTCTATGGCTACCCCTGCAGTGACCGGAACATTGGCACTTCTTCAACAATTGTACAAAAGCCTGAACTCGGGAAACTATATGAAGAGCGCAACATTGAAGGCGCTCGCGATTCATTCAGCCCGGGAAGCGGGTCTCAATCCTGGCCCAGATTATTCTTACGGGTGGGGACTGTTGGATGCTGAGGGTGCTGCTAAAATTATCATCAACAAGGACAACCAGAATATTTTCATGAGGGAAGCCGCTTTAGTCAGCGGGCAGACTTCTGAAATGGATCTGGGGATTCCGAAAGTAAACACAAAAATAAAGATCACGCTGGTCTGAACCGGTCCTGCTGGAAAGATGAGTTCACCATCATTGAATAATACTGCGAGAAATCTTGTAAACGATCTTGACTTGCGGCTGGTGGAAGTGGGAGGTACGAATAAATTACCCTGGACATTAAATCCAGCGACACCTTCGGCAGCGGCTACCACCGGAGATAATACCCGTGATAATGTAGAGAAAATTGAGTTTTCTGTTAACCAGGCGTTCCAGTATAAAATCCAGGTAACGAATAAAGGTGCGCTGGTTCAAGGACCACAGAATTTTTCATTGATCGTTGAATATTCTTCTCAGATTGATCCGCTCGTATCTTATTACTGGATTGGCAATAGTGGAAATTGGGAAGATGGCAGTCACTGGTCCCTTACCAGCGGCGGCCCGTCAGCAGGATCAGTTCCATCTCCTGCAAACCGCGTGGTTTTTGATGATAAGTCTTTCACGATAACAGGTCAAACGGTTTCACTCAACGCGAATACAAGCATTGCATCCTTGCGGTGGTTCGGAAGTCAGTTTCCAGTCGGTTTTTCATTGAACGGGAATACGCTCTCGATTACTGAAGGAATGAATTTCCTCACGGGTCAGGTTACAACACCTACCTCGGGCACAATCAATTTTACCAGCACGGCCAGTTCATCCAATTCTGTCGATCTGAACAGTAATGTGCTGGATAAACTGACATTGAACTTTAACGGCAACTCATCATGGAACATCACAGGCGCGGCCTCA
Source organism: Cyclobacteriaceae bacterium (assembly GCA_035438035.1). Lineage (GTDB taxonomy): Bacteria > Bacteroidota > Bacteroidia > Cytophagales > Cyclobacteriaceae > ELB16-189. Next base: position 8,538 of record DAOMZK010000054.1, read on the forward strand.
GTGGATAAAATCACTGTAGCACAGGGAACAGTAAATTTCAGCAACACTACACTGCATCTCAATCAGCTGACCACCACCGGCACCAGTACACTTTCCTTTACAACCTCGACTTTCCAGGCGTTGCAAAATCTTGCGGTTGATTTTACAAGCGCAACGCTCCAGTCTGACAATACCTCGTCGATAATTATTTTACCCACTTTCACCCAGACAGTGAACGTCGGTTCCGGGAATTTTCAGGGCATCGTCAATTTGCAAAGCGGTACGGTCTCGCTGAGTGGCACGGGCCAGGTGAGGAGTATCCAGGGAAATGGTACGGCTCAGCTCAATGGACAACTTCTCATCTCGAATTTGAATTTGTCAGGAGGATCTCAACTCATTTTGCAGCAGGGAACGACGCAGACCTTTACTGACAAATTTGTATTCTCAACTTCGGCGTCCAGCCGAGTAGCAATCAAATCGTCTTCAGCGGGAAACCTGGCTACGTTGGCATTCAACAATTATTATAAAATCTGCGTTGATTTCATTGATGTATCAGATGTGAAAGTCGATGTCACCAACAGCACGGTGGCCAATGCAGGGCAGGGCAGCACGCTTACAGCCAATTCAATAAACTGGCTCAAGGCTGATTGCTCCACGGTAGTTTTTCCTGATTTTGCTATCAGCAATACCTGCATCCAGTCCTCAACCTATTTTACGGATGCCAGCTCCGGTTCTATTACATCGCGATCCTGGAACTTTGGTGACGCTTCATCATCGCAAAATACATCAACCTTAACCAGCCCGCTTCACTACTATGCCACTGCCGGCCCATATACTGCCATGCTTACAGTGAGTGGTGCCAGTGGGTCGCGTTCGATTTCAAAACAGGTTACGCTTACTGCGAATGACCTCCCGAACAATACAGTTCAACTCAACAATGGAAGTCTGATCAGTACAGTGGTGGCGCAGGGCTATCAATGGCTGAAAGACGGACAAATCATTGCAGGGGCTACCTCCCGTTCTTATAGTTTTGGGACGACGCCTGCAGAATATTCCGTTCTGATTTTCAGTAATACTTGCAACAAACGGTCTGCCCCATTTCTGGTTACCGCAGTGGAGGAATCCCCTTCGGTCGCCATGAATGAAATTAAAATCTATCCCAATCCCACTTCCGATATCCTGCAGATTGAAAGTGGAAGTCCTGTACTGGCAACTTCCATATTGGATGCTGTAGGAAGAGAAATCCGGCTGGAGGCTGAACAGATGGATGGTATACGCTACAGATTGAACGTCAGCGCCATTCCCAATGGTTTATATATACTCAAAGTGATTACACGGGAGAAGGCCACCTTGCAAAAGGTGATTATCCGGAAATGATTCGTTGAATCAAAAAGTAATCAACGAAGACGAAAGGCATTAACGATTCAAGTAGTTCTGCACATAATCCGTCGTACCCTCTTCCAAAGAGTGAAACGGCTTATCATACCCGATGCCTTTTAATTTTTCCATTTTCGCCTCAGTGAAATACTGATACTTGTCGCGGATGTCGACAGGCGTGTCGATGTACTCGATCGATTCCGGTTTATTCAATGCCTTGAACACGGCTCGGACGAGGTCGAGGAAGGTGCGGGCTTTACCAGAGCCCAGGTTATAAATTCCTGAATTTTTT
>DAOMZK010000055.1:0-10113 GCA_035438035.1 Cyclobacteriaceae bacterium
GCGGTAATACTTATGGCCAGGCCCACCACATTGATTATGGTATATATCTTTTGTTTGAACAGGTTGCGGAGGGCGGTTTTAAGATAACTGCGCAGCATGGGTATGGGATGGTTGTGGCCGGAATAAAGTTGGGAGTAAACTCCTTAATAACGACAAATGATTTTATTTGGATACAGGCTACTCCTTCGTTTTAGCCGAAAAAGTAGGTTTTTCAGGGTGAATGATTAGAAACTAATACCTTTGGCTTTCTGTTGAAGAAGTCATGTTTAAACTAATCATAATTCTGGTCCTGCTGATTTACCTGTTAAATAAGGTAAGCGTCTTTTTTTTCAGGATGATGGGTCGCCCTCAGCAATCTCCCCCTCCGAATTTCAGAAGGCCCGCTGATGGGAGTATCAACGTAGACGCCACGCCCAAGAAGAGTACTAAAAAAGGTGGATTGAAAGGTGGGGAATATGTAGACTATGAAGAGGTGAAGTAACAAATGCCGTGGCTGGTCGTTAGTTTCTGATATTTCACTGTTAATACTGAAATGGGTCTACCAGAAGCAGAAGCCAGCAGCCAATATTAAATTAAAATTCCACTCCTTGACACCCATCCATTTCTATAAATACCAGGCCGCCGGCAATGATTTTGTTCTCGCTGACAATCGCGAGGGTAAATTCTCATTTACAACCTCGCAGATAGAAAAACTTTGCGACCGCAGGTTTGGCATTGGTGCTGATGGTTTAATCTGTCTGGATAAAGATCCGAAACAGGATTTCAAAATGGTTTACTATAACAGCGACGGTAGTGAAGGATTTTGCGGCAACGGATGTCGTGCCATTGTTCACCTCGCCAATCGTCTTGGAGTGATTCAAAAACATGCACGCTTCAGCGCTTATGATGGCGACCATCATGCGGATATTGTATCGGAAGGCATGGTGAAGCAAAGTCTCATTGATGTTTCAATCATCGAACAAAAAGGCGAGGATTATTTTATCAATACCGGTACTGAGCACAATATTCGTTTTGTAAAAAATCTCGCAGACTATCCTGTATTTGAAGAAGGTCGGAAAATCCGGTACAGCGACAGTTATAAACCAAGAGGAACCAATGCTGATTTTGTGGAGGTCCACGATGATCAAAATGTTTCCTTCAGGATTTATGAACGCGGCGTTGAAGCCGAAACATGGTCCAGTGGATCAGGCGCCACTGCTTGTGCTCTGGCGGTGGCAAAAAAATATGGGCGTCCCTCCCCCATTAAATTAAAAGCAAGAGGCGGCACACTTGAAGTAGAATTTAAAATGCGTCAAGACGGCACATTTCATGATATTTACCTTACAGGCCCTGTACAGCTTGTTTTTGAGACCACCCAGGAGATCTGATCCCCCTTTTCCAATAATACACTGCCAAAATGCCCTTCCTGGCGCTTTGGAACTATAATTGCACCCCTGAAAATCATAACTTTACGCCCCTTTGGGTGACGGATGTTTCTTCTTTTTTCGTGATGAAGATTCATTTAGACAACAGTATCCACAGTTAACAACGAACTAACAGCATGCTACAACTTATAGCCAAATTCTTTGGCACCAAATCAGACAAAGATATCAAGCGCGTCAAGCCGCTGGTAGAAGCCACCCTGCAGGAAGGTGAAAGGATGAAGTCAATGTCTCATGATGAACTCAGGGCACAGACAAAGGAAGTTCAATCCTTCATTAATGAAAGACTTAAGCCGATCGATATTGAAATTGCCGGATTGCATAAACAGGTAAATGATCAGCCCGATCTCGACCTGCATGAAAAAGAAACCATATTTCAACAAATTGATAAACTGGAGGCTGACCGCAACCTTGAGCTTGAAAAAGTTTTGATGGAAGTATTGCCAAAAGCATTTGCCATCGTAAGGGAAACCGCAAGACGGTTTAAAGAAAATGAATTTGTCGAAGTCAGTGCCACGGAATCGGATATCCAGTTTGCTGCCAGACATGAGCATGTAAAAATTGAGGGCAGCAAAGCCCGCTGGCACAACCAGTGGATGGCCGCAGGAAATATGATTAAGTGGGACATGGTGCACTACGATGTCCAGATCATCGGCGGGATCGTATTGCACGAAGGCAAGATTGCCGAAATGGCAACCGGTGAAGGAAAAACGCTCGTCGCCACCTTCCCTGCTTTCCTCAATGCGCTTTCAAAACGCGGCGTACACATCGTAACCGTTAATAATTACCTCGCTACGCGCGACAGTGAATGGATGGGCCCGCTGTTTCAGTTTCACGGATTGACGATCGACTGTATTGACAAACACGAACCCAATTCCGCAGCACGAAAAAATGCATACCGGGCCGACATTATCTATGGTACAAACAATGAATTTGGTTTCGATTATCTGCGTGATAATATGGCACGCGACCCGGAAGAACTGGTTCAGCGGGGGCATCATTATGCCATGGTCGATGAGGTGGATAGTGTTTTGGTAGACGAAGCACGCACGCCTCTGATTATTTCGGGACCGATCCCCCGTGGCGATGAACACGAATTTTATGATTTGAAACCGCGCATCTTCAAGGTGGTGGAGGCCCAGAAAAAATTGGTAACCCAGTATTTGAATGATGCCCGGAAACTGATTGCTGAGGGTGATGACAAAGAGGGCGGGCTCGCACTGTTCCGCGCTTTTCGTGGAATGCCAAAATTTAAACCATTGATTAAGTTTCTCAGTGAAATGGGAAACAAAGCATTACTGCAACGAACAGAAAATTATTACCTGCAGGACAATAAAAAGGAGATGCCCAATGCTGATATGCCGCTATTTTTCGTAATCGACGAAAAGGATAACAGCGTTGAACTGACAGAAAAAGGAATTGACCTTATCACCGGCGAAGGTGAGGACCACTCTTTCTTTATCCTTCCTGAAATTGGCGTCGAGCTTACTAAAATTGAAAAAGATGACACTTTGAATCCCGAAGGTCGCTTTCAAAAGAAAGAAGAACTTATCCGCGACTACTCTACCAAATCACAACGCATTCACAGTATCAATCAATTATTAAAAGCCTATACGCTTTTTGAAAAAGATACCGAATACATCATCGTTGACGGAAAGGTAAAAATCGTTGATGAGCAGACTGGCCGGGTGCTGGATGGAAGGCGCTATTCCGACGGACTCCACCAGGCAATTGAGGCCAAAGAAAATGTGAAGGTGGAGGATGCCACACAGACTTACGCTACAATTACCCTTCAGAATTATTTCCGTATGTACCACAAACTGGCAGGTATGACGGGTACAGCAGAGACGGAGGCCGGCGAATTCTGGGATATCTACAAACTGGATGTGGTCGTGATCCCGACCAACAAACCGGTCACGCGCGTTGACATGGATGATTTGGTTCACAAGACCATCCGTGAAAAATTCAATGCCGTCGTGGAAGAAATCGTAAATCTGACCAAAGAAGGCAGGCCCGTTCTCGTTGGTACAACCTCGGTTGAAATATCTGAATTGCTGAGCCGCATGCTTCAGCTGAGAAAAATCAAACACAATGTATTAAATGCCAAACAGCATCAGCGCGAGGCTGAGATTGTGGCCGAAGCGGGAAAACCCGGCACGGTGACCATTGCTACGAACATGGCCGGCCGTGGGACGGACATTAAGCTCACACCGGAATCACGTGCAGCTGGCGGGTTGGCCATTATCGGCACCGAGCGGCATGAATCCCGTCGTGTAGATCGTCAGTTGCGTGGTCGATCAGGACGTCAAGGCGACCCGGGAACTTCAAAGTTTTATGTCTCCCTGGAAGACAATCTTATGCGCCTCTTTATGCCGGAACGCATTGCGCGCATCATGGACCGCCTGGGATTGAAAGAAGGTGAGGTGATCTCGCATTCGATGGTTACCAGTTCCATTGAGCGGGCTCAGAAAAAAGTAGAAGAAAATAACTTTGGAATCCGCAAGCGGCTGCTGGAATATGACAATGTGATGAATTCCCAGCGCGAAGTGATTTACAAGCGTCGCCGCAATGCGCTCTTTGGCGAACGCCTTCAACTGGATATTCTCAACATGTTATATGATACCTGTGATGATTTGTCTGCCAACGCCAAGGCTGGAGAGAATGCTGAGAATTTTAAGGTAAGTGTATTGAGCATTCTGGGTTTGGATTTCCGTATTGAACAGGATGAGCTGGCCAAGATGGAGCAGGGACAATTGACAGAAAAGTTATATGAAGCTGCCCTGGCTCAATATGAAACCAAAAATAAGCTGGTCGCACAGAAAGCTTTGCCGTGGATGCGGGATGTATTCCAAACGCGTGGCGCAACGGTTGAAAATATATTGCTGCCATTTGGGGATGGAACCAAGCAGATTCGGATTGTGGCTGCGCTTCGCAAGTGCATTGAAACCAACAATATTGAGTTGATCCGGGCAATGGAAAAAATGATCACCCTGGAGATCATTGACCAGCAATGGAAAGAACATCTGCGCGACATGGACGATCTGAAACAAAGTGTTCAGAATGCGGTGTATGAACAAAAAGATCCTCTGCTCATTTATAAATTTGAAGGGTTTGAAGCCTTTAAGCGCTTTATCGGCAGGGTAAATGAAGAGACCATATCTTTCCTGATGAAAGCAGATATTCTTGTGCAGGAACCTGATCATGTGCAGGAAGCACGGTCCCAAAAAAGACAGCGGTTCAGCGAGCAAAAAGATGAATCACAATCACTATTACAGGGAGGTGGTGGCGGCCAGGCTCAAGCTCCCAGCCAGGTGGAGCAGAAAGTTCTGCCGGTAAAATCCGAAAAAGTAGCAGGTCGCAATGATAAAGTCACCGTTCAGTATCCGGATGGGCGTGTATTAAAAGATGTGAAATACAAGAAAGTGGAAGATGATATCAAAAGCGGAAAGTGCATTGTGATTGAACAGTAAGAAAATTATTTACAAATGACGATTTACGATTTACGTCCCGACAGCTATCGGGAGATGGCGTTAAGTCAACTGAACCCATTCCTGACGGTATCTGGTGTCATTCGTAATTCTTCATTCGTCATTTTAACCATTATGGCATTCTCCTGTGCTGCTCAAAAAAAAGATTCCAAAACCTACTACCACGAAGATCTTTACAGCCTCCGGCCAAAATTCCAGGAGCCCATCGATACAGCCAAAAAGACTAACACGATGATTAAAATGGATGTGACTGCCACGCACAATGTCAATGCCCTGGTAGATCCCATTCTGGACAGCATCAACCGATTTAATCTTACGCGTAAATTGATAGATGGATATACTATTCAGATTTATTCCGGTCAGAATCGGGAGGAGGCCATGAATGCAAAAAAGAAAATGGTCACCGATATTACTGATATGAATGCTGAATTGGAATACAATCAACCCAAGTTCCGTGTGCGTGTCGGTGGCTATTTCTCCAGGCTGGAAGCACAGAAAGACCTTATACGTTTGAAACAAGTCTTCCCGAACGCTATCTTGGTACCTGAGAAAATCATGGTCCGTTGATGTCACTCCTCCAGTCAGTACAAAAGAAATCCCGTGACATTGCTGCTGAAGTGATTCAGTGGCGCAGACATTTGCATGCCAACCCCGAACTTTCCTATAAAGAATTCAATACAGCAATATTTGTTGCCTCAACCCTGAAAGAAATTGGCCTTCAACCAAAAGAAGGTATTGCCGGAACGGGGCTCACGGTGCTGATCGAAGGAAAAAATCCCTCAAAAAAAGTCGTCGCGCTTCGTGCAGACATGGATGCCCTTCCAATCAAAGAAGAAAATAGTGTAGAATATAAATCTCAAAATGAAGGCGTCATGCATGCCTGCGGCCATGATGCCCATACTGCTTCTCTGCTGGGTACTGCAAAAATACTATCCGGTCTGAGGGATCAGTTTGAAGGAACAGTAAAATTGCTCTTCCAACCCGGTGAAGAAAAAAATCCTGGCGGCGCGTCCTATATGATACGGGATGGCGCCTTGGAAAATCCAAGACCTTCATCCATTGTCGGTCAGCACGTAATGCCCCTGCTTCCTGCCGGAAAAGTCGGATTTCGTTCCGGAATGTACATGGCCAGCAGTGATGAAATTTATCTGAAAATAATCGGCAAAGGCGGACATGCCGCAGCCCCGGAATTAACTATTGATCCCGTTGTCATCGCTTCTCATATCATTATCGCCCTGCAACAGGTCATCAGCAGAAATGCAAGCCCGAAGCAACCCACTGTTCTTTCCTTTGGAAAAATATCAGCATTGGGTGCCACCAATATCATTCCGGATGAAGTCAATATTGCCGGCACGTTTCGCGCTATGAATGAATCCTGGCGGAGGGAAGCGTTGAACAAAATTAAGACAATGGCAGAGAGCATGGCCGCAGGAATGGGCGGAAAGTGTGAAGTGACGCTTTCGAATGGTTATCCCTATCTGGAAAACAATCCCGAACTGACAGCCCACATCCGGCAAGCAGCAACAGAATATGTCGGCAAAGAAAATGTGGTGGAACTTGACCTTACCCTTGGATCAGAAGATTTTGCTTACTATTCACACGTCATACCTGCATCCTTCTACAGGTTGGGTACACGCAATGAATCGAAAGGAATAACATCTTATATCCACACTCCGACATTCAACATCGATGAAGATGCGCTGGCCATTGGCCCCGGCCTTATGGCTTGGATTGCAATCCGCGAACTGGAAATCGGTTAATCATTATATATCATTCGCTGCAGGTGAGGTGAAATTAAGTCTCTGTTAACACCTTTCAACTTGAAGGGGGGTTTCTATCTTTACACATTCAGATGGAAGAGCCCGTTCTTTCCCCCACACCCACCCACACGCGTTGGAAAATAATTTTTCGTAACACAGCTTACATTCTCGTAGCGCTGTTGATTTTCCTTTTTGCCCTGGAACTCATGCTGTCATCGCTTCAGCACCTGGGAAAAATCGCTGCTGAGACCATCATCCTCGCTACTTCCAATCCATTCACCGCTTTATTTATTGGTCTCCTCATCACTGCCATAATCCAAAGCAGTACCGCGACAACTTCCATGACGGTGGCTTTGGTGGCTTCAGGTTCTCTCACGTTGGAAAGTGCCGTTCCCATCATCATGGGCGCCAACATTGGCACTACCATTACCAGCACGATTGTCTCCCTGGGTTTTCTTCCCAAGAAAAAAGAATTCAGGCGAGCCGTGGCCTCAGGCACCTATCATGATTTTTTTAATATCCTGACCGCCTTTATTCTCTTTCCCCTTGAATATTATTTTCAATTTCTTTCGCGCTTGTCGGCTTCACTGGCGAATACCTTTTTCCACCAACCTGTCGGTTCCGGTCCCGTTAATATTTCACTGCTGGGCGGTTTCGGAATGGTTACAGATTGGCTTGCGGCAACTATCGGAAACGGATTTGTACTCATCATTCTATCGCTTACGCTGCTATTCGGATCCATTCTTTTTTTCAGAAAAGTCCTTACGAATACCTTGGGCTTCGGTTCACCCGACCGGTTCCAACGATTTTTTTTCAGAAGTCCCCTCAAGTCATTTGCCTGGGGAGTACTGACCACCGCCGCGATCCGTTCCAGCTCGGTAACCACCTCACTTGTAGTACCACTGGTAGCCAAACGCATCATCACCCTTCGAAGCGCAGTTCCTTTTATTTTAGGTGCAAACATTGGGACCACCCTGAGTGCGTTTATTGCAGCCATGCTCAACTCCAATACGGCTATCAGCATCGCCATAGCGCATTTCCTTTTCAACTTCATCGGCATTCTCATTTTCTTCCCAGTTCCCGCTTTGCGCGAAATCCCCATACGCCTTGCCAAGGGCCTGGGTCGCATCACCATGAAGTACCGCCTTGCAGGATTGGTCTATCTGCTTACGATGTTTTTCTTTATTCCATTTTCGTTGATTTTTCTCAATCGCGACGCGGTCAAGGTTACAGAACTAACTTACCGTCGGGTAAACCAGGGTACAACATCATTATACACCATCATCGCCAAAACTTTTGACAAGTCGACTACGAGTCAATGGGTAATGAACCCTGAGGAAAATAACACTGAACCCTCCCAGATCTACTCAGTTTACAGAAGAAACAATTTGTTAATCATCAACAACGAACTCTTCGAGTTGAATAAGCCAGGCTTTTGCCGTGACGGTGAGGATCACGAAGGTAAATTTGAAATGTGTATCCGCGAGATTCTTCCCCACCTGTTGATGAGCCCGGAGTTGTCAGTCACGGAAGTCTATATTTTTGAAAAAAAATATGAAGCGAATCCATCGCGCAACACGCTGTTCTATATTAGTGCGCCCGGAAACCTGTTGGTAAAAAAGGAACAATTTGATGGTTTGGGAAACGTTCTGATGCGTGAAGAATTAATCAAAGCAGAGGTCAAATAGGGGTCACTGTTTTGAATTTCAGCGAGGACTTCTGCGCAATAGAAAGCCCAAAATCAGCTATATTGCCGTTGAGAATGGAGAAAATAACGGAAAGCATACTGAAATTCCTTAAGCTGGACAGCCTGGTCAACAACCTGACAGGCTATGTGGAGGCACGCATCAACCTGATGAAAGTAGAAATTCGGGAAGATGTGTCGAAGGCCATTTCCCAGGGAATGGTAATGGTGGCGTTATTTTTCATGGGATTTCTTTTTCTCGTATTCTTCAGCATCGGCCTTGCTCAATTCCTCAATACATTTTTCGAATATACCTATGCGGGGTATTGGATTGTGGCGGGTATCTACGGCAGCATCTTTTTGATCCTGCTGCTGTTCAAGAAAAACATCTCTGCCTATTTTGAAGCCCAGTTTTCCGAATTGATGCAACGCAAAGAAAAGTAATCATGGAACTTTTAGAGACCCAGGATCCGGAAAAAAAGAAACTCATCGAATCTTCCGATCGCCACAAAAAAGCGCTCGAGAAAGAACTGGGGGAAATGAAAGAGAAGACTGACCGGATGCTCACCAACGCCTTGATTATTGGTGGAACTTTGGCGGTAACCTATTTTGTAATCAGCTCCATTTCCAAACGGAAAAAAAAGAAAAAGAAAAACAAGATAGCCCAGGCACAGATTAATGGTACCGAAGCTGAAAATGAGGAGGTCGAGGAGGAAGATAAGGGGCCCTCGGTGCTGGGTCAGATCGGAACACGAGTGCTGAGTGAGGCCACTGCCGTGTTGTTGAGTCTTGCCAAAGAGAAACTGGCTGAATACCTCGCGTCAAGAAAGAATACCGATGAAAATTCTTGAATCGTTACAACAAAAATACCGGGCCGGTAAAAAGTCCATAGCGGTACTGGTTGACCCGGACAAGGCTGAAGATCCTGCCAAACTCAAACACCTGGTCAACCTCGCCAGTGAAAATTGTGTGGACTATTTTTTTGTTGGTGGAAGCCTGATTACTACACCCAACATCGGTGAAGTGATTCAAACAATCAAAGAAGACGTCACCATACCGGTCGTACTTTTCCCCGGAAGCTCGGTGCACATTGATCCCTCCGCTGACGCCATCTTGTTTTTGTCTTTGATCTCCGGACGCAATCCTGATTTACTTATCGGCCAGCATGTGCAGGCCGCACCGATTTTAAAAAACAGCAGGATTGAAATTCTTCCCACCGGATACATGCTCATCAGTTCGGGCCGCATCACATCTGTGGCCTATATCAGTAATACAACTCCCATACCAGAAGACAAATATTCTCTTGCTGCCTGTACGGCAATTGCTGGCGAGATGCTCGGACTTCGTCTTATTTACATGGACGCCGGCAGCGGCGCTGATCGTGAAATCAGTCAGCGCATGATTTCAACCGTTCGGAAATCCATCGGCATCCCACTCATTGTTGGAGGCGGCATCAACACACCCGAGAAAGCTTTCAAGGCTCTTGAGGCTGGAGCAGACATGATTGTCATCGGCAACGCGCTGGAAAAATCTCCCGATCTATTATCAGAAATCAGTGATAAGGTGTACGACTGGAATCAGAGCGTGGAGGCGGGGAAGTAGGTACGGGTTACTGGTTTCTTGTCGCTGGTAGTTCGCAACTGTTGAACAATGAAGATCCCTGCTTCATTTTACTCTTGTAACTAAAAAATCTCTTCCTTTACTTTTCCAGAAAGGTTTTCAGTCTTAGTGCAACATTCTCCCGGATGTTCATGTAAAAC
>DAOMZK010000056.1:0-10027 GCA_035438035.1 Cyclobacteriaceae bacterium
CTTTTTTTATTCGTCCAAGATGAGAAACCCGGTATCCTTTTTGCGTAAGCAATTCCGTGAGCCGGGAGCCTACGAGTCCGGATGCGCCAGTGATTAGAACTGAGGTTGCCAAAACTGTTATTTTTAAATGATCTTTACATCCAAGATAACTACTGAAGAATGAAAAAGTTAACCCTGCTTGTTTTTGTCGGAATAGCAACTATTTCGTTTGCGCAAAAAGTAACAGTGGACAAAAAAAGTGAAAAGGTAAAAGGTGAATCGGCGGAGGGATACAGCACAGAACTGGAGGCGAAGAAAGATGATGTAGCCGCTGCCTTTAGTCGCTTTATCAAAGACCTTGGCAAGGTCAAGTCGGGCAACGACTATCAATACGTGGAGGGCCCGGCCCTTGGCGGGACCGTATACACAACCGGGGTGGTGTATGGCAGGACCCGCGGAAATGAAGAACGTGCAACAGTCTGGCTTGGTATCAAATCAGCTGAATGGACAGTAAATGACATTTCTCTTGTAGAGAATCAGCTTGAGAAACTCATTTACCAATTTGGGGTGAAATTTTACCGCGACAAAATCCAGTTGCAGATAGACGAAGGACAACGCGCCATGGATGCCGTAGTAAGACAACAGACGCGGCTCGTCAATCAGAACAAGGAGTTAAATATCAAACTCGGCAATAACGTCCAGGAAAAAATTCATCTTGACCAATCACTCGAGGCCAACAAACTGGAAAATCTCGTCTTGATTCAGAAAATTGAGAATAATAAACACGATCAGGATTCAGTGAAGCTGGCTGGTGAGCAGATTAAAAAAGTAATTGAGGCCCACAAGGAGCGGCAGCGGAAAGTCAATTGATGGGCACAGCCTCCAGTTCTATTTTCAATTTCCACTCATACGTAATCGTATCATAATACGATATTGCATTGGGCCATTGGATATAGGTTTCCATTTTGAGATACTGATCCAAATGATTACTGATCATTTCCTCAAACAAAAAAGAACATCTTCCCTTAACATCTGCTTCCGGCAACAGGGGGGTTACAAATTCTTCACGAAAATTGCTGAGTTGGTATTGGTCTCCCATTTTAAAATGTCCGCCCACTCCCCGCTTCTCTGACTCACTTGGTCCGGGCCGAATGATATAAAAATAATGTGTACCGTCTTCAGCAATAAAGTACTTCTCAAGTGAAAATCTTGATGTAAGGGATGAATAATATGGCCGATGGTCTGGTTTAAAACGCTCTTCCATTTTCACATAAGTAGGTGCGACAAAAATGTACGCAATGATGCTGGTGAGTACCTCGTTTTGTTCCGCCGGCTTTAAATATTCAGCTGGAGAATACGGTTTACGGGTTGTACACCCGGTTAGCATACAAAGCACAATCACCAATACCTTTCTCATCTTGTAAACTTAAATAGAATGGTCATTCAGAAAAAAGATCGGGGTCACCTGGACCCCGATCGAAAAATAATAACCCTTTAGCAATTATCTTGAATAGTCGGTACCAAGCGGATTCCAGTTCACCCAGCCCGTTGTCCAATCTGTTGCGCCAAATGCTCCGCGATACGTCACCACCTGAAAGCCTGTCAACCCTGTGAAGTCGGCTCCCGAAAGAAGTTTGGAAGAAGCTGCCGGGAGCAATGTTGGTGCACCATTAAGGGGTTCAAAAATACTGGCGTTCAAGCCGGTATCAGACCAGCGTGATAGTACGTCTACGTTGTTGGATTTGAACCATGCTACCGGAGAAACACCATTAATAAGTTGCTCGGTATTGGCTCCGTAACCAAAGACATTGCTGGAGAAAGATCCTGCGCCACCCGCAACCACAATCCCGCGGGGAGGAGCGCCGAAAGCCGTGTTGGAACCGAAGGGATAAGATCCACCCACGGCGGTAACATTGGCTATCTCATTGGCAGAAGCCACAGAACCAAATCCATTTCCACCCCAGTTCTCAACTCCTGCCAGAATATTGTTCTTGAATTGCAGCGAGCCAGCATTGGCCTTTGCGATAGCGCCACCTGAACCAGCTGGTGATGCAGCAGGAAGTGCACCGTCGATATACACGCCATTGGGGTAGGCCGTAATAATGGAATTGAAAATATCCTGTTCAGCATTTCTCCTGATCTGCGCTCCATTCTGGAATTGAACGTTCAATCCGGTAGTATTCGTTGCCTTGCCACCAATGATGGTCATATTCGAAAACTGGGCTGTCGTTATCGGAGTGTTGGAGGTCCCATTCGCATCGTTGTCACATTCAAACCCATTTGAACCTGACTGATCGGCGATCAGGGGGTCACGGATGCCCAAACCAAACTGCACCTTCCCGCTGAATCCATTGTCTGTATCAAAGTCATCATCAATTCCCTTGTAGGCAATCAGGTGATCCGCATTTACCGTACCGCCAAACCATTCAAAAGAATCATCATTGGAGTACGCCACCTGAATATACTGTACAGTCGTACCCGAACCGACGCTGCCGAATGTAAGTCCGTTGATTTCCTGGTTGGGATTGAAAGCATATCCTGCATACTCAATCCGGATATATTTAAGTGAACCGGAATTATCGGCATTGTCTGGACTTGCACCACCGCCATGGAATCCACCGTAACCACCTTCAAGTTCTTCAATGCCATTGGTCCCCGTTGAGAGGGAGCCCTGGGTATTATTAGCTGCTTTTCCACATAAAACAACACCACCCCAATCTCCGGCCTTCTTTGTATTCGGCGCCTTTTCAGAAGTAAACACGATAGGTTGAGCGGCTGTCCCATTGGCAATGAGTTTACTTCCACGTTGTATGATGAGGGTTCCTCCGGGTGTACCCGTCTTGCCATAGATCACGGTGCCCGGCTGAATGGTCAATGTTGCAGTAGCCAGAATAACCGGGGCCACAGCACCTGAGGTAGGCTTTTCATCCTGACCTACTCTGACGATACCCATCAGTCTGTAGATCTTGTCAGCTGTCCAGGTAGTATTGGTGGTAATGTTTCCCGCAGGAACATCCACAATTTGTTTCGGCGCTACCAGCGTGACAGATACCGCAAAGAAACCAACTGAAGAAAGCTGATTCTTTTTATCTACTGCCTGGAAAGAAATAATATATGAGGCCCCTGCATTGGCATTGGCCGGGATAGTAAAACTAATTGGAACGTCAACAGCCGCTGATCCATCAAGGGTTACATCAGGCAACACGGAGCTGACTACACCGTTGACTAAAATAGTAAGCATTGCAGATCCTTCCGGCGCGTCAATATGTACGGATGAAGTAACGGTGGCACCTGCCACATTGGATGCAGTGGCTGGGCTGACGGTTACTGTGGGTGCAGGCTTGTTTGTTTCGGTCTTGGTGCAAGACGACAGGTTCATTATTAATCCCAGGGCAACAACCGGGAAAACGACGTGGATAATTAGCTTTTTCATTTTGTTTTTTGTGTCTTCGGTGCTTTAAAAACTGACTCAAACGTAGGTCAGCCGTGTTACCGGAGTGTTAATCCAAACCCAACTTTGCTTTATGAATGAAATAAGGTGTTGGCTCGTTTCAACAAAATAATTTCTACGCTGATGTGTCAGCGGAAAATCGGGAAAGCATTTCAAACAGATCAGAACCGGTACGAGAAGCCGATTGAAAACACCTGGCCTGGTCTGAACTTCATGACATTAGTGTCTGTGTCCGGATCAAGTTTTCCATCCCCATTACCATCCTGAAGAAACTGGAAGGGTTGATTCAGAATATCCGAGATACCCCCCTTCAGATCGAAACGTTCGCCGAGTCTTTTATTAAACGTGATGTCGATGATGTTTCTTGGCATGACGTATACATCGGGGTAGTAATTGTTGCCCACAAATGCAATATTTTTTCCCACCACATTATACAGGGCATTGATTTGCCACCCTGAATTGGGCGAAGTGTAATAAATAGCGGTATTGATCACATACGGGGCCTGACCTTGCAAAGGTTGTTCAGAACTTCTGTTGAGCGCGTACACGTCAGGAATTTTAAGCGTGCTTTTGATAAGGGTAGCATTGAACATCAGGTTGATGTTGTCCAGAATTCTGGAGCTCGTCAGACCGTTAAGTGATTTCTTAATTTCAACCTCTACACCGTAAACTTTGGCATAGTCTCCATTGGTATAGGTAACATTTTTTACACCACCGCCCGGGCTGTTGGCATCTACAATGGACACAATAGGATTGGTGAAGTCCTTGTAAAATCCTCCGATAGTAATGAGTTCGCCTTTGCTGGGATAAAATTCCCATCTCAGATCAATATTCTTGATGCTGGCGGTTTTGAGATTCTTATCACCAAAATAGATGAAGTTGAAATTAAAATCATAGAAAGAGAATGGCGCCAATTCTCTGAATTCGGGACGATTCAATGTTTCACCATAAGCAGCTCTGACCAGCATCTTGTCCGTGAAATTATAACTAAGATTGGCTGAAGGCAGCAGGCGGTTGATCTGGTTATGAACTTCTGCCGGTTCATTCTTGAAGTCATCAAAGCTGTGAAGTTGCTGCAGATTGTTTTCCTGTCTTACTCCGGCGTCAAGAACAAATTTGTCACCGATGGGAAGTGATCCCATAAAATAAAATGCAAACAGGTCATTGGAGGCAGTATAGCTGTCTTTACGGTTGGTCGACTCTCCAATTTGAATACCGGTTGTTTTATTGATATTTTGAGATTGAAAAAGTACATCGACCGGCGCAAAGACCAATGCCGGATCGAGGTAAGTTGAAGTCAGCGTGTACCCAATGTTGCGGGCACCAAACGTTCTGTTCTTGCCTTCAAAATAAACGCCTCCTTTTAATTCAGGGGATTTCAGAGGATTACCTCCAAAATTGAAACGCTGCTTGATTGAAACACCTCCGGAAACGGCACTCTCCTGCAGATCAGAATAGAATCTGCCGAGTTGGTTGGGCAATACCTGGTTGGGAACGTAAACCGTTGCCTTGCCGGTAGTCTTGTCCACCACCGTAGAAGTATAGCGTTTGTAATCTGGTTGGGAACGATTTGCGTTGTTATAACCGGCAACCCATTCGATTGTTGTTTGTTTGTTAAAAAGGTCATGGGTACCCATCAACTGGCCGGAGTAAATACCGCGATACATTTTATCAAATGCACCATTTTTCTGTCCTTCACTTACCCCTGCACCGGTACGATCAACATACTGGTCGGCACTGCTCTGATTATACAGATTCTTAAACTCAATCAGGCTGTTTGCATCAAATTTGAAAGCCCAGTTAAATAGAAATCCGGTTCTGATTTGTTGATTGTACTGCTTGTCACTGAATCCGAAATTCTGATCCGTACCGCCGCCTGGAGTAGATGTATAGTCAGCACGGTCAATGTTAAATGTTGCAAACGCATTGGAGTAATTAAGCGCGCTGATATTTCCAACCTCAATCTTGCCAATCCTGAAACGCTTGTTGTAAGTCAGAGTAAAGCGTTGGTCAGGGATGGCCATCATTTTCTCTGGTTTCCAAAGATTCTTCAAAGAGCGGCCGGCGTTCACCAGTGCATCGCCCCTGGTAACCGCAACGTTGGCAGGAAAGGATGCCGGCAAATCATAAAATCCGGTGTTGAATCCGGTAAACTGCATTGCATCACTTGATTGACGATAAAAATCCTGAAATGTGGTACCGGCACGAACTTGTGTGCTGTAATCGACAACAAATCCATTTTCTTCCGGGATGCTCTTGGTGAAAACTTTTACAATTCCACCGGCGAAATCTCCGGGAAGGTCGGCAGAAGGACTTTTAAACACCAGCATCCTGTCGAGCTGACTGCTGGGAAGAGTTTGAAAAGAAAATGAGCGGATGTCGGTTTCGACGCTGGGTGCAAATGTATTGTGCAGCAATACCGGATTGTAGCGTTCAGATAAACCACGGATTTGAACAAATTGATTGTCGCGAATAGTGACGCCGGGAACACGTCTCAGGACCTGGGCTGCATCCCGGTCAAGGGTTTTGCCGATTTGTTCGGCCGTAATGCCCACGACCACAACTTTGGATTCCTTAATAGAACGCAACAGATCAAAATCGGTATCCGTCTGCCGCGCTCCCTGCACCACCACCTCCTGCAACTCGCCTACATCTTCAGTGACTTTGATATCAATTGTGATTCTCCTGGCCGTCTCAACCATTACATTCGGAACCGTATGAGTTTTGTACATGACAGACGAAATCTGCAAAACATACGTGCCTTCCTTCACATTATTGATTACGAAATTGCCTTCAATATCAGTCGGCGCTCCCTGTGTAGTCCCCTGGATCACAACATTGGCCCCCACTACGCCTTCGCCGGTTTTAGAATCAGTAACCCTGCCCGAGATGGATCCCTGACCGAATACACTAACGGAGCTGAGGATGAACAGGAAGAGGGTAAAAACCTTTTGCATGAGGGTGTTATTAGTCCCTGCAAAGGTGAAATGACAATATTACCCGTCTGATTCGGGTATGTTACCTAATTGTTAAAATGGATTTTGGAAGCGCTGAATATGAACCCGATTTAATTTTCCGGATTCAATCCAACCGAATGAATATGAGTTGTTTAGCTGGAGATGCCCAATAACATTACGGTAACTAAAACGTAACGAAATTAAAGTTCAATTAATCCTACTTGTTGATCGGGACCTTATTAAGGATCGCCTTGATGATGTCGGTGGTTTTTACATTATCCGCCTCTGCTTCGTAGTTGAGCAGAATGCGGTGGTTCATAACATCAAGTGCTACTTCCTTGATATCTTCCGGCAACACATAATCGCGGCCATACAGGTAAGCACATGCTTTGGCCGCCAGGTTCAGGTTAATACTGGCTCGTGGTGATGCCCCGAATTGAATGTATTGCGCTTCGTGATCCAGTTTGTATTCTTTCGCTTTGCGAGAAGCGGTCACCAGTTCAATAATATATTTTTCCAGTGATTCAGAAATTTTTGTTTTGTTCACTTCAGCGCGAATGGAAAAAATATCTTCCTTGGTCAGTATAGGGTTCACCGTGAAGTCAAACTGCATGTTTGAAATGCGCCGCATGATTTCCAGTTCATGTTCTTTGCTGGGATAATCAACCGATACCTTCATCATGAACCGGTCAACCTGCGCTTCAGGCAAAGGGTACGTTCCCTCATTTTCAACCGGGTTCTGCGTTGCCATGACGAGGAAAGGCTTGTCAAGTGTAAAGGTAGTCTCTCCTATCGTTACCGTTTTCTCCTGCATCGCTTCAAGCAAAGCCGATTGCACTTTGGCTGGTGAACGATTGATCTCATCGGCCAGCACAATGTTGGCGAAAATCGGTCCTTTTTTTACTTCGAATTTGCCCTCGCGCTGATTGTAAATCATGGTGCCTACGAGGTCTGAGGGCAGCAAATCGGGGGTAAACTGGATGCGCTGAAAATCCAGATGAAGCACTTTCGAAACTGTAGAAATGGTCAGCGTTTTTGCCAATCCGGGAACGCCTTCCAGTAATATATGGCCATTGGTAAAAAGGCCAATTAACAGGCGGTTAACCATGTAATCCTGACCCACTACTACTTTGGCTACTTCAGCATATACCTGGTTGATTTTATTTTTATGCTCCTGCTGCTGTTCTGTTGACGATTCGAATGCCATACGCTGTATTTTTCCTTGAAACAAACCGCAATATTAAAGAATTAGGTTCAAAAAAATTCACCAGCGGACACCTATTGATCGGGATGGTTATTGGGCGTTAATGTCCAACAGTTGCCTGGGCTGATTTTTTTAGCAAGTCAAACTGAACTTCAGACATATTCTTCTTAATGGACAGTTTGTCGTACTCCAAAACCGACCAATCTGTATCCTCCACCAGGGTTCCGTAAATCACCAGGGCCGCCAGAAAACTTCCGGTGATGCTGGGATGAAATTCATCCTTGTCATACAACGGGAGTGCAGGATCACGCGACCATGCCACCAGCCAGGCTCGACCGGCCGGGCACAAAATGGAAGAACTACGACGTGCTGCATTGGTATATGATTTGATAACACTTTCGAAATCAAAAGACCTGGCCTTCGAAGGCCACACCATATAGAGTGCCATCCTGGTTTTGTTTTTCTTGCATTCAACGGATAGCTTTTGAGAAAATTCCAGCAAGTTGGCCTGAGATTCAGGGCGGGCTGAAGGCCCTTGCTGGGCCACAACGAAATTGTAATGACTGGCCTGCAGTTCCAGAATAACTTTCCCTTCTTTCAAATGATCCTCAATAGCATAATCCGGATTCAAAAGACGGGTAGATTCAATAGTGATGCCTTGACTCTTTCCGATTTCTTCCACCATCGCCGGTAAGTCATTATAATAAGTAAGGCTATTGCCGACGTAAAGGATTTTTATTGTGCCCTGGCTGAAGGATTGTGCGACGGCGCAAAAAACAATGAGACTTGATAAGATTTTTTTCATTCAAAATACACTAACTCATTGTCCCTGGGATTCTGCAACAAAGTATTCACTAGACTTTGAACGACGCGATTCTCTTTTCCTGGTGTGATAAAATTTTTTGCCGACTCAAAATTCGTCACGGTTTCACTTCTTTCGACAAAGCCATAGCCCAGGTAATTTCCTTTCTCCACCAGGACGAGCGACTTTTCATCTCCGTTTCTGCCCTTGCCGATAATCGCCACAGTTTCACCTTCCTGCCGGAAAGAATCAACGGCAGCTTGCACGCGTTTGTTGTACTTTTTTGCTGATTCCTTTCTTTCACAACCCCCCTTGCAGGTGCCCGATTGGTGTGCATAGCAAGGTCCCTTCGCGGTTTGGAGACCCGACAGTTTAGGACACAAGTCGTATTCTTTAACCTTCTCCCATAAAAAATTCCAGGCCAGGCCTTTCGCAGAAAAAGCCATCAATGGTTTAGCATTGCGATGAACAATATTGACGGCAAAACGGAGATAGCCGTTTTGATCCATATAATCAAAAATGCCCCATTCTTCCACCCTGTACTTTTGCGCCAGATTGTATTTGGGCCATAATCTTCGAATCTCCTGTGATTCAAGAATCAGTGCGACAAGTTCGTTGCCAGTCAGTTCGTAAGTAATATGATGAATTTCATTCCTGATATTGGAGTGACTCCAATCGCGGGCTTCTCCGGTAAAGTGTCCGGCAATTCTCTTCTTAATGTTGATTGCCTTCCCCACATAAATCACATTCGAGTGATTATCGAGAAAGTAATATACACCGGCTCTTGCGGGTAACCTGTCAAATTCCTCCTTGGGCAAATTGGGCGGCAGGATCGTCTCACCTGAATTTCGTTTCAGTGCTTTGACTATAATGCCCTGGTCATCCCGGCGCAGAAACAGGTCAAATATTTTCGCTGTTGCTTCTGCGTCACCTCCTGCGCGGTGACGATTCGGTATGGCAATACCCAGACTTTCCGCAAGCCGTCCGAGACTGTAGGAGTCCAGACCAGGAATAATTTTTCTTCCCAGCCGCACAGTGCATAG
Organism: Cyclobacteriaceae bacterium; assembly: GCA_035438035.1. Classification (GTDB taxonomy): domain Bacteria; phylum Bacteroidota; class Bacteroidia; order Cytophagales; family Cyclobacteriaceae; genus ELB16-189. The sequence goes on from DAOMZK010000056.1 coordinate 9,437, forward strand.
CTTTTTTGTATTCCATTGTATGCCGGCTTCATCAAATTCTTTCTTCAAAAAGCTATAGTCAAAGTGAGCATTGTGTGCAACGAAAACACGGCCTTTCAGGCGTTCATGAATTTCACTTGCAATATCACCGAACATCGGGGCTTCGCTGACCATCTCCGTCGTAATTCCTGTAAGGCCGGTAATGAAGTATGGCACCCGGCGACCGGGATTGATCAGCGTATGAAACCGGTCCGTGATCTGCAGTCCATCATGGTGTATGATCGCAATCTCCGTCATGCGGTGATGATCGGCATATCCTCCCGTGGTTTCAATGTCGACTATGGCATACATGCAGCGAAGGTAGTAAAGTGCTTAGGTGTTTAGTGTTAACCTTTGACATCACTTAAAATATGACCAACTTAAATCCTTAAACAATTCACCGCTTCGGCGTGGTTCCATTATGAATGTAATAATCCGATTTTTTCTTTCCGGCGTTGCGGTCATGCTTACCGCCTATCTCCTTCCCGGTGTGCATGTGGTAGACTATTGGGCTGCTTTACTCGTTGCACTGCTAATCTCGCTGTCTAACATTTTTGTAAAGCCTATACTGGT
>DAOMZK010000057.1:0-9882 GCA_035438035.1 Cyclobacteriaceae bacterium
GAGAGTGGTGCGGCCATCCCTAAAGAGCCTGTGATTTTTCAAAAAGCGCTTACTTCACTTTGTGGGCCTGATGACAATGTGATCATCCCAAAAAATTCGGTGAAGACAGACTGGGAAGTGGAATTGGCCATCGTGATCGGAAGAAAAGCCTCTTACGTTTCTGAAGACAGTGCCCATGCCTACATCGCAGGCTACACCATCATCAACGACTACAGTGAGCGCGCCTTTCAACTCGAAGGCACCGGCCAGTGGACGAAAGGCAAGAGCGCGGATACATTTGCTCCCCTCGGACCCTATCTCATCACGCGTAAAGGCATAGGTGATCCTCAGAAACTGAAATTATGGCTCACTGTAAATGGTGACACTCTTCAGAATTCGAACACCAGTGATATGATTTATAAAATCCCATTTCTCGTCAGCTATGTGAGCCATTACATGACCTTACTCCCCGGCGATGTCATCGCCACCGGCACACCTTCCGGTGTGGGAATGGGGCTTAAACCACCGCGGTTTTTGAAACCAGGTGATGTGGTGGAACTCGGCATTGAAAATTTAGGAAAGCAAAAACAAAAGGCCGTAGCGTATCAACCCAAATGAAAAAAGATCTCTCCAGCATAAAAGTATTTGTAAGCCGCGACCTTCCGGAAATTGCAGTCAACTCTCTCCGGCAAACGGGATTCAATGTGACCGCATGGCAGCATGACTGGCCCATGGAGCAGGAGGAAGTTATTAAAGAAGCCAAAAAGGTTAATGCTCTCCTCTGTACCGTATCCAGTAAAATAGACAAGGCATTTTTAAATGAATGTAAACACCTCGAGATTATTTCCCAGTTTGGAGCCGGATACGATAACATTGATGTTGCCGAAGCCACGCGTCTGAATATTCCGATTGGCAATACGCCTGGTGTCACCAGCCGCGCAACCGCGGATGTGGCTTTCGGCCTGATGATCAATGTGTCGAGAAAGATGTTTTATCTTCATAAGACCATTGCGAAAGGTGAATGGGGGTACTTCAAACCCAAGGGCAACCTCGGATTTGAACTGACTGGAAAAACATTGGGCATTTTCGGACTGGGAAGTATCGGTCTGGAAATGGCGAAGCGGTGTCACGGCGCTTATGATATGCCCATTCTCTATCATAACCGCTCACGCAACCCTAATGCGGAAAAATTATATGGGGCACATTACGTCAGTTTTGATGAACTCCTGGAAAAAAGTGATGTGCTTTCCGTGCATTGTTCCCTCAGTGCAGAGACGAAGGGCATCTTCAATGCTGCCGTCTTCAGCAAAATGAAAAAGAGTGCCATCTTCCTCAACACTTCACGTGGGCTGGTCCACAATGAAGTGGACCTTGCTGCTGCATTGCAGTCTAAACAAATTTGGGGAGCGGGCCTGGATGTAACCAATCCAGAGCCCATGCAGAAAGACAACCCATTACTCTCTATGGAGAATGTCGCCATCCTGCCGCATGTTGGATCCGGAACGGTGGAGACCAGAAATGAAATGTCACGTTTGTCTGCCTTGAACATTATTGAGTTTTACACCCGGAATAATATTCCACACCTTGTCAATCCAGATTATCAGAAAAAATAATATGCCCGATAAAGAGTATTACATCATTCTACCCCTCCTATTGTACGGACTGGCCATCGCGGACCTTGTAAGTTCCTGGAGAGCCTTACTTAAAAAAGAAAGACGATACATTCCCTACATCATCACCAGCCTGCTGTTATTAGAGGTTTCATTCTGGAATTTTTATCAACTGAACCACTGGATGACCGACGCAGCTTTCGGGACTTACTTGAGTTATTTCAAAACACTGTTGCAGCCCCTCACTTTTTTACTGGTGGTGGCCGTTTTCACACCTGAAGAACAAGTGGAGGATATCAAAGTCTATTACACCAAAAATATTCCTATCATATTTGGTGGGTTGGCCATTTTTGTCGCACTGCATTTCCTGTTTGAAATAGAGCAAAATGTTATTCCCCGGCTGGCGGCCATTGCCTTGTTGATTGTAGTGGCGGTCACCAGACAACTTTGGCCCATTTACATATTGTTGCTGATACGGGTATACTCATGGTTTATGTAACGGGGGTCAGTTTGGTGGCAGACCACTCATCTTTTTCCTTTCGTTTTCTACAATTTGGGTGTTATTCACCACGACCATAAAATCCTCTGTTGGTGGGTTGGCAAATTGAATTTGCACCTCTTCCTCACTTCTATTGCCCAGGCTAACGCGGTACTTACGGAAGATATTTTTCGACCCTTTTTTCTCTTTATTGAAGCATAAAAAGACAAATTGATGATCTTCCTCTTCCAGGATGGCCGCAATCGGAATCGATAATTTTGGTGTCTTGCTCTCCTCCTTTATCAAGGCACACTTCACGGCCATGTCCGGCAAAATGACTTCTCCGGCAGGCGCATGAAATGAAACGTGGGCCTTTACCGATCGTGTTTCAATGTCAAATGAATGGGCTACGCGCTCCACAACTCCGGTAACAGACTTATACTTGTGATTGATAAAATCAATTTCCACATCCTGTCCTTCATGAACATCGTCAAGGTCATTGTCATACAGATACACATCCGCCATGAGGAGATCCGTGTTGATCAGTTCAGTCATCACGATATCTGTGGTGGCCAGTTGCCCCACCTGCACGGCGAGTTTAAAGACATAGCCATCAATCGGCGCATTGATGGTGACCCTGGAGCTGATTTCTTCGTTGCCAGGTTCAGCCAGCTTTTCTGTTTCAATTCCCAGGAGCCGTAGCTTGGCCTTCAACGCATTCATTTTACTGAGTGCCGCCTTCAACTGCGCATCAATGGTTTGGAAATTGACCAGGGCACCCACATTGTTCCGTATCAGCTCTTCCTGTCTTTTATATTCGATGGCAAGGAAATCACTTTCACTTTTTGCTTCAATGTACTGGCTTTGCAGTTCGATGAGCGCCATGCTTCTCAGGGTAAACAGAGGCTCCCCCCGTTTTACCCGGCTGCCATCACGGATGAATATTTTCTCAATTTTTCCTTCAATGTCAGTACTCACGTAGGCTTCATAGTTCGGCAACGCCACCACTTTTCCATTCAGGTAAATTTTGGAATGGATAATCTTGGTTTCAGCTTTGCCAAGCCTGACACCCATCAATTGCAGAGAGCTGTCGCTGATGACAACAGCATTTCCATCCAATACATCAGCAGCGGTGTCGGCCTTCCGTGATGAGCATCCGAGCAATCCAAAGCAGGCAAAAAGTATAATGATTGAAATATATTTTTTCATGTTATTCATTAGGTAGTAAGTCGCCTTTCAAATAAAGAATTCTTAAGACAGCTTGATTGTAATTTTTCAGGGTTTCAAAGTAATTCTGACGGAGAGTGAAGGAGAGCTCTAGGTTCTGGAGATACGCATAATAGTTTATACTCCCCAACCTGAAACTTTCTTTGGCATTCCGGAGAATTTCGCTGGATTCACGCAGCCCCACGTTCTCAAAATAATTCAGACTTTCAGAATACTGCTTGAATTCCGAAAGCGCCTTCACGTATTCGGTATTCAACTCATATACAGTAAGCTGTTTCTGCGTATTCGCAATGGAAATTCCAGATTTGGCCGAATTGATATAGCCCTGATAAGTCCATTGCCAAAGGGGCAGCGTAATACCGAATCGCAGTCTCGATTCAGTTGGCGTTTCTTCATTACCTTGATTTAAAGCTCCGATGATAACGCCGGGAACACGTTTGCTGCGTTCTGTCCTCAAAATATTTTTACTCAATGCTTCCTGTTGATTCCTGTATTCCAGGAGAGGATTATTGAGCATATACAGCGTGTCCATTGTAGTGCTTGTGATCAGGCCGCCATTTTTAGAAATTCTACCTTCCGGCATATAAGTTGTATCATTCGGAAAACCCATTAAAAGATTGAGCTGATATTTCGCGTTTCGCAATTCAGCTCTGGATTGCTTCAGGTTGTACCGTATTTTCTGATACTGTGATTCACCGTTAATCTTTTCGAGGTTGGAAATCTGACCCACCCTGAACCGGATTTCATTCACTTTCAGGATATCATCATAGACCGAATCCTCCATGATATACAGGCGGGTCTTTTCAACCAGGTATTGAAGGTTGAGATAGGCAGAGTGAACACGATAGATAAGATTGTTTTGGGCAATCTTGCCTTCAAGTTCAGAAATACCCACTCTTTGTTGTTGCGCTTTCGACTGGAATGAATACACACCAGGGTAATCAATAATTTGTAAAATCCCTGGACGAAGATCCTTTCCTGTAGGGGCTTCAAAAATCAATTCAGGAGTTTTGAGACTGAATGTTGTGGATTTAAGCGTTTCCTGTTGCTCCGTTCTCTCCCGGGCTAGTTTCATTTCCGGATTGCGCCGCATTGACATCTGTACAGCCGAATCGGCAGTAATGAGTTTCTGCGCATTGCCTGATATTGCAGAGAAAAAAGTAAATCCGATAACCAGCGAAACTACTGTCGTGACCTTACCTGGAAAAACCCAGAGTTTTTTGAAGTAGGTGTATAACACCGGCAGCACGAGTAATGTCAGCACCGTTGAGGTAAACAATCCGCCAATCACTACAGTTGCCAGCGGTTTTTGCACTTCCGCGCCCACACTGGTGGAGAGTGCCATCGGCAAAAATCCAAGTGCCGCCACAGAAGAAGTCATCAACACCGGGCGGAATCTCTCGCGGAGACCGGTGATAACCCGCTCCGTCATATCACCCATACCTGATTTTTCCAGGGTATTGAAATGACCAATAATCAGAATACCATTCAGTACGGCAATTCCGAAAAGGGCAATGAAACCCACTCCTGCTGAAATACTAAAATTCATTCCTCGGATGATCAATGATACCACTCCGCCAACAGCCGACAAGGGTACAACGGTATAGATCAGAATGCTGTCGCGGATATTTCCAAAGGAGGCGAATAACAATCCAAAAATAATGCAGAGTGATATGGGAACCACAATGGCCAGGCGCTCCTTCGCCCGTCTATAATTTTCAAACTCACCGCCAAAATCGATGGTGTAGCCTGTTGGAATAATGACCTGCTCACCGATTTGATGAATAGCATCATTGACGACAGATTCCAGATCTCTGCCCCTAACATTAAATCCAATATTCATTTTGCGTTGAAGGTTTTCGTGTCCAATTTCTGATGGCCCAACCTCTTCATAAATATCAGCGAGTTGTTTGAGTGGAATGGGTTGACCGTTTTTATCACTCACGGTCAGGTTGTCAATACTTCCTGCCCGTGCTCTTTCATCAATTGACAAGCGAAGTGTCAGATCAAATCTTTTATCATTCTCATAGATTATTCCCGCAACTGATCCTGCGAAAGCAGTTTGAACAGCCCGGTTGATCTGGGCTACCGTGACACCGTAGATCGCCATGGACTTCCGGTCATACCGGATATTGATCTGGGGCAACCCGAATATTTTATTCTCCTGTACATCAACCGCCCCATTGATCGTTTTAATGATTCGAATTATTTTATTTCCTTTTGCAGCCAGTGTATCGAGGTTTGGACCAAAGAGTTTTACCACCACATCCGTACGGGCACCACTCATCAATTCGTTCACACGGTTTTCAATGGGCTGTTGAATGGAGTTGACTATTCCTGGAAAAGCTTTGAGATCCTCCGCAATCAGGGCTACCAGTTCTTCCTGTTCACTTGCTTTTTTCCAATCCTCTTTATTCGTAAGCACCACCACAATTTCCTGTGCCTCCATCGGCATGGGATCTACAGGCACCTCAGATGTACCAATCTTGGAGACCACCCGCTCAACCTCATCCGGATAATTTTTGAGCAGCATGGTTTGAATTTTTTTACTCAGTGCAATGGTCTCTGTCATCGAAGTGCCTACGGGCAGATTCGTCTCAATCACCAAATCTCCCTCAGCCAGCTTGGGAATGAATTCTCCTCCTATGTTGCGGAACGCCAATAATCCACCTGCCAGTATAAGTGCTGCCACAATCAATACAAGTGGCCTCCTGATTAGACCAAACCTGATTACGGGTTCGTAAACAGAAAAAACATATTTCACGAGCCGATCGGAGTAGCTATTATGAGATTTTGGTGCTTCCAGAATGATTGAAGCGATCATCGGCACATAGGTCACGGCCAGAATCAATGCGCTCAAAATAGCAAAGCTTACCGTCTTGGCCATCGGACCGAACATCTTGCCTTCAATACCGGTAAGGGTCATGATGGGGAAGTACACAATCAGGATGATCAAACCTCCAAAAATTACAGGCTTCTTCGCTTCCTGTGTCGCCTTGAAAACAATCCTTTCGGTTTCCAACTGACTAATGGTCTCATCATTTTTCTTTTCCATCTGGACGGAGGCCAGGCTAAAAATAATGGACTCCACGACGATGATGGCCGGATCCACCAGCAAACCGAAGTCGATGGCCCCGAGGCTCATCAGGTTGCCCACCACATCAAACTGAATCATCAGTCCAAAGGCCATGAGCATGGCGAGTGGAATAACCGATGCGGCCAATAAACTGGCCCGCCAGTCACCCAAAAAAACAAGAATGACGAGAATTACAATCAGCGCACCTTCAATCAGATTGGTACCTACCGTGTTAATCGCCTTCGAAACAATTTTTTCCCTGTCGATGAAAGGTTCAATAATCAGACCTTCAGGTAACTTCGATTGAATGATCTTCATGCGGTTTTTAATGCGACGGATCACTTTACTTCCATTCTCACCTTTCACCATCATGATGATTCCACCTACCGCCTCTTCATCCTGGCCGTCTACGGTTATCGCACCATAGCGAATACTATTGCCAAGTGATACATCTGACACATCTTTTACTAGAACAGGAACATTGTTATTGACTTTGATTACCGTATTGCCGATTTCTTCAAGTGACGTGGCGAGACCGATTCCGCGAATGGTAAAAGCTTTATTATTTTTTTCAATGTAGGCACCACCTGTATTGCTGTTGCCTGACTTCAATGCTTCATAGAGGTCGTCAATAGAAACATTCAAAGCCTTCATCCATTCGGGCTTGATGACGGCCTGATACTCTTTCTTGTATCCTCCAAATCCACTCACTTCGGCGACTCCCTGGATGCCCAGCAATTGTTTCCGGATATACCAATCCTGAAGGGTTCTTATTTCCATCAAAGAAAATGATTTGTCTTTTGGATCCCTGGAACGAATAACATATTGAAAGACTTCACCGAGACCCGTGCTTACCGGCCCCATGTAGGGCTTACCCAGCTCTTCAGGGATTTCATTTTTTACTTGCTCAAGACGCTCAAAAACCTGTTGTCTTGCCCAATACACATCCGTATTGTCATTAAAAACCAACTTGACTACAGAAAGCCCAAACTTGGAAGTGGAGCGCACTTCTACAAGACCGGGGATATTGGTCATCGCCATCTCCATGGGTGCAGTAATGAATCGCTCAATTTCAAGAGTCGCCAGGCTTGTGCTGTTTGTAATAATATCCACCTGGTTACTCGTAACATCCGGTACAGCATCTACCGGAAGTGAAACCAGTGAATACACACCCCACACCATGATCGCGGCAATCAAACCGCTCATGAACAACTTGTTTGTAATGCTGAATTTTATAATTCGATCAATCATGAAAGAAAACTTGCGTATAGAAATAAAAACAGAAAGCAGACCCTAAACAGGGCATCCTTCACAGGTAATGTGAACCACCGGAGAAATCCGGGTTATAAAAAATCAGATTCTAAATGTACAATAGTCAATGGACAGGTCCTGTCGCGATGTACGCACGCTGGATGCCGTTCTGGTCCAGTTAAAATTCTTACTGCGCATTCCAAAAGAAAGCAGCATCACTGTCGCCGTATGAAAACTAGCCCGGGAGGAGTGGGAATTATTGGATCTTATTTTCAGGAATGTTACGATGGGCAGACTTTCCTCCTGCTCTTCCGAACAGAATGCATTTTCAGCCTGGACATCCGGTAAATAGTCCCAAAATGAAGTAAACGGAGAATCATCCGCAATAAAAATGCAGCAGTAAAAAAGGAGTGAGAATGCGATCCTTCTCTTGTTCATTTGAGTATGGAAAGAAAATATTCTCATTGCCTCAAAAATAGAAAAACTAAATCTGATCGGCAATTTATCGTACCGCAAACGATTGTAGATGAAGGTAATAGCGAAGATAATCCGCTAAAGGCAAAGACTTGTGATGACTGGTCATGAATGGATTAACTATTTCTCGGTTTCAATCCATACAATATCCGGGTGAGAATAAAATTTCGGATCACAAAGTGATAAAGTCCCAATACGCCACCGAAGCAAATCACCACCAGGATCAGGAATTTAATCACCATGGGCAATGGCCATTGTACGACAAAGTAACCAGAGCTGACAATGATGGTCTGATGCAAAATATAAAAAGGATAAACAGCGGGAGAAAAATACTGCAAAAATGAATTGGAGTAATTCAGGTTCTTTTTTGCAAAACCAAGAGCCGATAAAATTATCATCCAAATATGGATTGAATTCAGTATGCCGTAAGTGTACAGGAATTCATCCTGCTTTTCCGGAAATGTCAGGGGCCACCAGTAGCGGACAAACAAAATGATCATGCTGGTAACAGCAAGTCCCAGAAAATACCAACGGTATTTTTCGCAAGTATCCCAGAACGAAGGAAGGTTGGAGAGAAAAAAACCGAAGAAAAACAAAGTCATAGAAAACAGGAACAGAAACCAGTCATCCAAAAGACCCATTTGCTCCGGCCAATCAATGTAAAGTGAAAAATAGTAATAGATGAGCACACCTACGAAGGCGAAAGGTACAAGGGGAGACTTGAAGAATTTATCCAGTTTGAGCTTCCATCCCTGCACCAGTTTGGTTTCCATCACCATAAAAACTGGGAACAACAAAATGGTGTATACAAAAAGATAGACTACAAACCACAAGTGACTCCACGAAAGCGCGCCATCCGGATAAGGAATAAAATCCCATACCCCCGGATAAAATTCCGCATAGCTCATGTCAATCTTACCTTTTTGCATGTATTCAAAATAAACCTGGAAAGGAATGGTGAACAGCATGGCAAAAACCAGCGGGATAAAAAGCCGCACAAACCGTTCACCGAGAAAACGAAAGCCCTTGCGCTTCGTTATTGAAAAGTGCGTTCCCACCCCGGCGATGAAAAACAACAAAGGCAATCGCCATTGATGCAGCCAGTAAATCACACGGGTGAGCCACAACGATCGTTCCTCATTTCTAATTTCCCACGGTATATCCGCAAAGGGCAACGCACAATGAAAAAGAATCAACAGACCAAATGCGAATATGCGTGTCCAATCCAGGAAATACAGCCTGTCCCGGTTATCCTGTGAAATCTTTAACTCCATATATAGACAATTACTTAGCTCTGTAAATAATGACTTGACGCTGATTTCGGCTCATGGGTTGCTTTACGATTGTCTCAGTTTTGGGTGTCGTCGAATTAAAAGGATTAATACGAATTAATCAAACATCTTTAACTTAGTCACTCATCTTTATTGGTTCAGCTTCAATCAAAAAGTTACTAACTTGTTACCTATACCCCATAATTATGGACCGAAGAAAATTTCTAAGCCGCTCTGGCATCGCCCTCAGCGCAAGTTTTGCAATTCCATCGCTCAGTACACTCGCCAAATCATCTGTTTCACAACCCATACCCGGCACGTGGGAAGATATTCGCAGTCAGTTTAAACTGGATCCTGAGAAAATCCACATGTCGCAGATGTTTATTGCCACCCATCCTAAATGGATAAGCGATGCCATAGAAAAATACCGTGCTGCCTTTGATGCCAATCCATTCGAATTTACTGAAGATAATCTTTTCAAATTGGAAGTGAGAGCAAGACAATCAGCCGCCAATT
>DAOMZK010000058.1:0-9692 GCA_035438035.1 Cyclobacteriaceae bacterium
GAATGAATACCCGGCCACCTCCCCGCCAAGATGTTGGATCATTCTACCGGCTGCCGATGCTGTCCCACCTGTAGCCAGCAAGTCATCGTGAATAATGATACGGCTCCCCTTCTCAAAGGCATCGTTGTGCATTTCAATCTTCGCCCGTCCATACTCGAGATCATATTCTTCCGTCACTTTATGGAAGGGCAATTTCCCGGCTTTCCTTACCGGAATGAATGGTATACCGAGTTCGTGGGCAATCATGACTCCAAAAATAAACCCACGGGCTTCTACGGCGGCCAGGGCGTCGGCTTTGAGCGGACGAAGCTCAGCGGCCAGGTGCTCTGCCACTTCTTTACGCAATGCAGGATTAGCCAGCAATGGCGTGATGTCTTTGAAGACAATGCCCGGTTTTGGAAAGTCATACACATCGCGCAGTTCGCCTTTGATTCGGTCGGATAGGGTCATAGGAGGCAAAGTAGTAAATTTAGACCCCGGAATAAATCCCTTAATAAAATTCTATGAACTCGAAGATCATTACCCGGATGCTGGAAGATGAGCTGTATGAATCCACAGACGAACACCAACACCTGGCACGTATTGATATGCGGAAAGGAGATGCCAAGACCGGCCTCTCTCCTACGCAACAATTGTTGGCCGCGCTTGCCGCATGTGGGGCCGTCGATATCGTAGGCATGCTTAAAAAGCGCAGAAAAAACATCCAATCTTTCATTATTGAGACCAACGGCACGAGACGGGATGAAGCGCCGAAGTATTTTACAAAGATCCACTGCAAGTATAGCATCACCTCACCGGATGTGACGGAGGATGAGTTAACAAAAGCTGCTGCCCTGGCATTGGAAAAATATTGCTCAGTCGCTTCATCCCTTAAATCTGAAATTACGTTCTCGGTAGAGGTTATACGAAACTGATGACATGCTGACGCTCCGGAATTACTCCAAAAGCTTTAATGACCGGCTGATTTTAAAAATTGACAACCTTACTTTCAAGCCTGGCGCGTACTGGATCAAGGGAGACAACGGTTCAGGAAAAAGTACTTTGTTCAAATGTCTCGCCGGTATTCTACCCTGCCAGGGAGACATAACTTTCGTAGACGATGTTGACATCCGTAAAAATCCGGTTGAATTCAGAAAGAGGATCAATTACAGCGAGGCAGAACCGCAATACCCCGGATTCCTCACAGCGAAAGATATATTCAAATTTATCGCTAAAATTAAAGGCGCTTCGCAAGATGAACAAGCTGATTACGTTCAACTCTTTGGACTAACCTCTTTTTTTGAGAATCCCTGCGAAACCTATTCCAGCGGTATGATCAAAAAGCTGGGACTGGCACTCGCATTTCTAGGCAAGCCAAAAGTCATCATCCTGGACGAACCGCTCATTACCCTTGATCAGCAGGCCAGGGAAATTCTATTCGGATTTATTCGCAAGAAAATAGAAGAGAACATCACTTTGCTGATATCTTCTCATCATTCAATTGCGCTGAACGATTTTAAAATCAATGATGCCTACCTCGTAGAGAATAAAACCCTGAATCTTCTATGAGTGATATCCAGGGTACATTGGTGAAGGTTTTGGTGAAGGAATTTTACCGGGTCAATGCCGGATTTTTTTTGATCGTTATAGGCTTGTGTTTTGGTTTCATGCGCGGATCAGATCATGTCGCCCTCGCCCGGTATTGTACGAGCTCCCCCTTTCTCCTGATGATTCCTTTCCTGGTGTGGCTATTATATTCCTTTCAGGTAATTTCTTTCAACAGCCTATCTATCCGTAAAAAGGAAAATGAATTTCTTCTTGCTTTGGGAGCCCTCCCTCCATCAAAAATTCGATTCCATTTGTTTGCCACTTCCCTTAGACAGTTCCTCCCTGCCATAGCTTACGCTATATTTTTGATGGTCATTGCCTCCCGATCGCAAAACCTCATCATAATAATTTGGATTGCCGGCCTGATCCTCATTCCATCATTTTTCATTAGCATCTCGCTCTATCGAAAAATCATTCATCCAGATCCCGGCGTTGCAGTCAGTTTCCTTCAACGCAAAATGAATACCCTATTTTCGAAGCCTTATCTCCTTTTCTATCCACAATGGATAGCGGGTCGCCAACCTGTACTGGTCATCGGCACCAAGATCATGGCTTGCTTAATGATCGTCGCCATATCTCAACTGTATCGGTTCGACAATTATGACGAACGACTTTTCACCATGGGTTGTGCACTCTCCTTCTCTTTTAACCTGATCCTTGTTTTTCATTATCAACGGTTTGAGAACTTTCATTTTCAGGTTATGCGCAGCCTGCCGATAACTCCACTAAACAGATTGTATAGTTTTATTATGATTTGGTGTGTGCTGTTGTTCCCTGAAATTGGAACGATACTGAATTACTTTCCGACTAACCTGTCAACCTTCCAACTGATTCCATTAGTTGCCTTTGGGCTGAGCACGGGAATCCTGGCGTATGGATTACTTTTCGTAAAGGACATCACCCTTGAGTCTTTTACACAATTTGTTTTCTGGATTTGCCTGGTGTGGATCGTCACGATACTGTTCAAAATCCCGGCAGCAGTCCTTACGACAATTCACCTTGCTTTGGGTACGTGGTCGTTTCAAAAAAACTTCTACCGCTTTGAGTTTAATGCTGAGATTGGTTCTGAAAAATAATTTGAGTCATTCTATTTTAAAAGAATAAAAAAAGGTTCACGCAAAGTGCACAACGAGGACCAGAATATCGGTGACCGGATTTGTATGGCGAGAACCAAAACCTTCATTCAAAATTTTCCCCCTGATCAACCTTTGGTTCTTTGGTCCCTGCGCGAAAAGAATTTCTAGTCAACAACTTTGCCTTTCAATATGACTTTGTCGACCAAATGACTGCCAAAACTGTAAGGCAGAAACTCAATTGAAGGAATCGGTTTGGAAATAAACAGATTGGCTTGTTTACCAACGGTTATGCTGCCCTGGGTTTTAAGGAGGCCCAGTGTATACGCTGTATTGATCGTGGCCGCATTGACCGCCTCCTGAGGCGTCATCTTCATCTTGATACAGGCAAGTGAAAGCATCAGTGGCATGTTACCGGAAGGTGCACTTCCCGGATTGAAATCCGAGGCTATCGCCAACGGCAATCCTTCAGCGATCATTTGACGTGCAGGGGGAAACGGGAGATTGAGAAAAAAAGCAGCCCCCGGCAGCACGACCGGCATGGTGGATGAATTCTTAAGCAATTGAATTTCCTCGTCACCGATATTTTCGAGGTGGTCCACACTAATTGCGCCAGACCTTACGCCCGCCTGAACGCCACCTGACCGATGCAACTGATTGGCATGAATCCTGGGTTTCATACCGAATTTCTTTCCTGCCTCCACAATGTTTATGGTTTCATCCATCGTAAAAAAACCATCCTCACAAAACACATCGATGTAATCAGCCAGTTTTTCGGATGCAACTGCCGGGATCATCTCCTCTATAACCAGCCTGATGTAGTCTGCTTTATTGGTCTCGCGCGGTACGGCATGAGCGCCCAGAAACGTGGTTTTAACAGTTAGCGGAGTTGTCGTGCCGATGCGTCGCGCTGCCCTCAGCATTTTCAACTCATTTTGTACAGTAAGTCCGTAGCCACTTTTGATTTCTACTGCACCGGTTCCTGATCGGATAATCTCCCATGCCCGGGGCACTGATTTTTCAAACAGTTCATCTTCGGAGCTGTTTTGGATTTTCTTCGCAGAATTCAGGATACCCCCACCCCGCGCTGCAATTTCTTCATATGTGGCCCCTTTGATTTTCATTACGAATTCCTCCTCGCGGGAGGCTGCAAACACAAGATGAGTATGACTATCAACAAAAGATGGGAACACAAACCGTCCACGGGCATCGATAGTTTGATTCGCCTTGACATCCGGCAAATTTTCCATGGCGCCAAATCCTGAAATCTTTTCCCCTGCAATTGAAATCCAGGCATTCACCAAAACGGGTAAATCAGCCATTGCACTTCCCGCAAGGTAATTTGGTGTGGCGGACCTAACCTGTACCAGTCCTTTGATATTGGTAATGAGCAGGTCAGCGGCCATGTTTATTCAACCGCTACGAGTTCGCCCTGTCGGAAATAGATAAAGGGGAATTCCTGATTGTCGCGATGTGGCGACAATTTGTAGCCTCGTGAGAGGCGGCCCGGAAGTAGCCCGTCCCGGATAAGCCCTTCCTGAAAATACACACCATATTTTTTCAGTGCCTGACCGACAATGATCATGAAATCATAGCCAAGGCGGGTATAATTCATATACTCAGGCGGGAAAAGTCCATGCGTGTTGATAAATTTTCTACGGAAATCAATGAATGCAGGCTGGCGGAACGGCGTGAAATTAGGAGCCATCAACATGACGTGAAGCCTTTCGTACTTCGTCAGGTCTACGGAAGGATTGTCAAGCCAGGTTTCCGATCCCACGACAACAACGGAGTCCCTCCGGGTCTCCACACTGCTGATCACCTTGGTATAAATCAATGGATCATCGGAGGCCACAAATATACTTCCGATGCTGTCGATCTTCAGTCTGAACTGGATGGGATTTTTATACTTGTCAAATTCAACCGGGGATGCCAGTGTTGAAATTATTCTGGCAGCCGTTTCCTTTCTGTAACCCTCAAACCAAACCACTTTCAAACCAATTTCTCCGGCGCGCTTCAGGAAATTGGCTGCTATAGTTGAATCCTTGGCTGTTTCACTGTACATCACCATACAGTTTTTGTTCTTCATCCTTGCAGCAATCAATTCGGCAGATCTTGCACCGAGGGTTTCCAGAGAAGGTTGAAACAGAAAAGCAAATGGGTCCTGCCCGACAAAATCCATGCTGTTGGAAACAGGATTGATCATGTTGATTTGAAACTTTTCTGAAAACTGCTGCACCACTTTTGTCTCATCACGAAGCAGGGGCCCAATAATAAGATCTGTATTCTGTAGTTCAGGTGTATTCAGCAACTGCCTGAGTCTTTCCGGATCACGTTCGGTATCATAAGCAATGAGGTTGATATGTATACCCGTCTTCTTCAGTGTATCATTGGCCATCCGCATACCCTCATACAGATCGAGGATGAATTGATTTTGTTTCCTGCCTGGCGAAGGATCGAGCGTGGTGTAAAGAAAGGGGAACAACAACGATACATTGTATTTCTCTTTCATCACGGCCAGAGGCGCTGCTGCTGATGCGTATTTCTCGCGAGGCAAGCCAAAATGCCGGATGACTGTATCCAGTAAAACCCTATCCTGCAATAATCCCGGCTGCATACTGATGGATTTTGCAAGTGCATCTCCCACCACCGCATCATTGGGATACTCTTCCCACATCATTCGCAAAACTTCCGGGTCGGTTATTCTGAAAATATAGTTTTTCTTCAACTTCGTAATCTCCTCAATCTCGATCATGTCTTCCTGCTTTACTTCCCGAAGGACGCGCATCCCCTGAAAATACTCCGCACGGTCAAAATATATTTTCGCCAGCCAGTAGTTCACTTCATTCATCTGGTCCCATGTAGGATACAGTTTTTTAATCTGCATCAGCATGTCTTTAGCCACCGCGTTGTAACCTACTCGCAGGGCCGACTGAGCGTAATAAAATGACGCGTACTCGATGTAGGGATTATCCTTGTCGTAAACGAGCAGGGGCTTGAAGGATTCCATGGCCAGATTATACTTTCCATTGTTGAAAAAATCCTTCGCGTTTTTATACTGTCGTTTGAAATCCTGCGCACCCGCATGAAAGGCAGATATACTGATCCATACCATAACACAACCAATCAAGTTGCGGGTAATTTTAAACTCAATCATCCTGGATAATTTCATTCCCATTCAATAGTTGCCGGAGGCTTCGAACTGATATCGTACACTACCCGGTTTACGCCTTTTACTTTATTGATTATTTCGGAGGAGATCTCACTTAAAAACTCATACGGCAAATGGGACCAATCTGCCGTCATCCCGTCAACACTCACAACCGCCCGTAAAGCCACAACTTTTTCGTATGTGCGTTCATCGCCCATAACTCCAACAGACTGTACGGGAAGCAGCATGGCTCCTGCCTGCCACACTTTGTCATATAAGTTATGCTTTTTCAATCCCTGGATAAAGATATTATCTACCTCCTGCAATATCCGTACCTTTTCGCCGGTAATGTCGCCCAGTATGCGGATGCCCAATCCCGGACCCGGAAACGGATGTCTGCCGAGGATCGCCGGGCTGATCCCCATTGTTTTACCCACAAGCCTCACCTCATCTTTAAACAGGGTATTCAAAGGCTCCACCACCTTTAATTTCATTTTCTCAGGCAATCCACCGACGTTATGATGGGATTTGATCGTTACCGATGGTCCCTTCACAGAAACCGACTCGATCACGTCGGGATAGATCATTCCTTGTCCCAGCCACTTCACATCGGTTATCCTGTGTGACTCCTCATCAAAGACTTCAATAAATGTTCTGCCGATAGCTTTACGTTTGGCTTCAGGTTCCGACAAGCCTTTCAGCGCGTCATAGAATTTTTGCCTGGCGTCAACGCCTTTGATATTCAAACCCATTCCCTGGTAGGAAGTCAGCACCTGTTCAAATTCGTCTTTTCTGAGCAGGCCGTTGTCCACAAAAATGCAGTAGAGATTTTTCCCAATCGCCTTGTGAATGAGGGTGGCGGCGACTGTTGAATCCACACCGCCCGAGAGGGCCATCACTACTTTGTCATTACCCAGCTTAGTCTTCAGGTCTTTTACCATTGATTCCACAAATTGATCAGCGGTCCAATCCTGAACACATCCACAAATATGCACTACAAAATTCCTTAGCAAATTTTTTCCTTCGATGGTATGCGTGACTTCCGGGTGAAACTGAATGCCATATTGCTTTTCGCCTTTCTTTCGAAAAGCCGCCACTTTAACGGACGAGGTGCTGGCAATAATCTCATATGCATCACTGACCGAGGCGATTGTATCGGCATGGGACATCCACACCTGGGAATCCAGTGAAATCTCTTTCAGTAACTCCGAATGGTGATTGACAACATTTAGTC
This sequence comes from Cyclobacteriaceae bacterium, assembly GCA_035438035.1. Lineage (GTDB taxonomy): Bacteria > Bacteroidota > Bacteroidia > Cytophagales > Cyclobacteriaceae > ELB16-189. The sequence goes on from DAOMZK010000058.1 coordinate 7,046, forward strand.
TGGCCCGGCCGTATTCGCGATTTTGAGATGGCGTCACGCTGCCACCGGTTTTGTGGGCAATCAGCTGCGCACCGTAGCAAATACCCAGGACAGGAATAGAAGCAAATTGAGCAAGATCGACATCAGGTGCGCCTGTATCCCGTACGGAACAGGGGCTGCCAGACAGAATGACACCTTTTATTTCACCGTTAAGCGTGGGAATTTTACTGAAGGGATGTATCTCACAATACACATTAAGCTCGCGTATTCTTCTCGCAATCAATTGGGTATACTGCGATCCGAAATCAAGTATGAGAATTTGCTCTGCCATGCGTAAAGATAGAGCGTTCAATCCTCTTTCAAAAATTATTGGATACTGTGAGAATAGGTGCCCTTCCGATTTATTGTATCCCGTTGGGGATATTCAAAGCAATTCCCAATCGAAACCCGTAGGCAGGAAAACTGGAGTATCCAAAAACAGTACTTGCCGCAGTGGAATAATCATAGTGCACCACACCCATCACCGCTATTTTACTTTCTTTGCCCAATTTCATAAGGATCCCGGCCTGCGGACGAAATAAGCCGCCCAGGCCATTGTCCTTCGAAGTATAGATATTGTAATACATCCAATAGTTGATACTGTTTGCTCCTATTCCTAAGCCGATAAAAGGCATCAGTTTTTTAAAAGGGCGAAAGATATACTCGCCGTTTACTGTAAAGCCATAACTATAAGCAAAGTTGTGGGTATCGGTTGTGGTGGCGCTGTTGTCCGCATAAAATGTCGTTCTGCTCTTTTGGCTCGAATACGTAGCGTAGGTAAAATCAGCTCCAATATAAAACCGATCTATCTTTTTCCTGAACCCAATTTGAAATCCTGCACCGGATCCCTGAGTCAAAAAATCATTGCTCGAAAGCGGCACATTGTAATTCCATGAAGCCGAAACATAATTGTCATAGATATTTTGCGCTTCCATTCCAATGGAAATTCCAAATGCCAAACCAAAAATTAACAGCTTTTTCATGACGTTATTTCTTGATGTATTTGGATTGCGCGAATGAATCATCGACTGCTGATATTGTCCTGGAGTTGATATCAACAGTATTAATTAAATCCCCTATATAAGCAGTCCAGAGTAGTTTTGATTTTCCCTGAGTATCCTTATTTTTCATATCGATGATCTCAATAACCAGTGTGGCAGTATTGAAGTTGAGATTATTGAGATACGGGTAGCCGTAATAATTTTTGAACCCATAACACTTGGGATAAAAAATTCCAGAATAAGTACTGTAATAACCAGGGTAAGACAATGACTGGATAACGCCATAATCACGGAGGATAAAAGCGCTTACCGCCAGATTCGGATTTTGGTCATTGGCCACGCGAGTGTAACCGGCCTTGTCCATATTGAACCTGATTTGCGCCGTAACCTGTTGGGCATAAGAGCCGGTAATTACTGAATCCAGCGGATCATCTATAGTAAAATACCCAAGGGTATCAAGGGCCAGGGAATATGATGCATAGGAAGAGAAATCGGCCGTACTCTCCATGGTGGTTTGCACGAGCATACTTTGAACCAATTCGATGTTCGTGGGTACCGTCTGGCAGGAAATCAGGCCATACACCATCCCGATCATCATCCATTTCAATCTACTCTTCATTCCGGGAAATTTCATTGACCTATTTTTCTCAACAGCAAAAATAGAAAGAATAGGAATGTAAAGTTATCGGTTGGTCTACAGTTACCGGGTATCTCTCTAATCTTCCACGACAAAACAATATTCCTTCAGATAGTCACCCGCTTCATCCATACCGGCGTAGAATGCACGATTGAGGCAACTGCAACCTTCATCCACCCTGTCAAGTTCGACGAGTGCGGCTCCCTTGTAGAATAATGCTTCCTTGTTTTTGGGATCGAGTCTAAGCGCCAGGTTGAGATACTTTAGACCCCATTCGCTATTGCCATTTTCCAAAGCAATGGAACCGGCATACAGGTAAGCCGGTATGTACATTGGATCTAATTCAATGGATTTATTGAAGCTGATAAATGCACTATCCAGGTTTTCAAGATTGTATTCACAAAGGCCAATAAAAGTTTCCACATAGGCCTCATCTTCGAGATCACGTGCGAGCAAAAAATCCTTTTTGGCATTGATAAAGTCTTCCTTGTGAAAAAAGAGTGTCCCCCTCCACTTCAGCAAATCTGAATTAACCAGGTGAAGGTCTATGGCTTCGGTGAGACTATTCAACTGGTTATCTTCATCTTCAAGTTCGCGGTAAATAAACGCTTGGAGAAGCCTGGGTCGCGGCGCTTCCGGAAACATAGGAATGAATGCCTGCAGATCTTTTAAAGCTTTGTTGAATTCTCCGATACTGTAATAACAGATTGCACGCTTGTAGAGGGCTGAGTAGCAGTCCTTTTCCTTTAGCTTCCCTGCATCAATGGACTTAGTGTACGCCTTGATGGCAGCGGAAATTTTTTCCTGTTTGTAAAGGGTATCGCCTTCCGCAAGAAAAGTCTTCCATTTCGGAGTCTGGGCGACAGCAGGTACTACAATGACCCCTGTGAATATCAAAATCAGAATGGTTTCGCGCAAAGCAACGTTGAATTTAAATCTTGCGCGAATAGATCCTGCCATCAGGGTATCAGTTGGCCAGCACTTTGTTACG